>WQUH01000175.1 GCA_009782165.1 Pseudomonadota bacterium
TAGCGGCGCGTACTGTCCGAGTGCGCAGCACGAGTTTACGCGCCGCCCGCCGACGGCAAGCGGCGAAGGGACGGCGCAGCCGCCGCTCACGCGGGTGCCCGCCTCGACGGTGATCGTTCTTTTGGGCAAGCAAAAGAAAGTGCCACGCCCGAAGGGCGGAAAAAGCAATGGCGCAATCGGTGTTGTTTTGGCAATGAATGGATTCTGCGACTCCGCCTGACGGCTCCGCGCAGAATGACGTTTCCTGTATATGCGTTTCCTCTCGTATTGAATGCCTACAAATACTATGCGATTGAATTGGAAACGGAACACCTCCCCCAACCAACCGTCATGCGGCTGGCCTCCTGTCCCTGCCGCAACCGACCTGCATGAGCGAGCCGCGCCGTGCATCCGCGCCTGCCTTGCCGGGCCGTCCTCGGCCGGGCCATTCGTTTTTCTTGTGTCATCTCCCAGGGAAAGTGGTTTATAGTGCTGCCGGAGTTGCCGCGGCCCGGAACAGCGGGGCGGATGCGGATGGCAGGGCGGTTGGCAGAGCAGCGGCGCGGCAGAGGGCCTCGCGGCGGCGGAGGGGCAATGCAACGGATATTGGTGGTGGGAATGGCGGCGCTGATCTCGTGTCTGGGGGTCTGTGCGCACGCAACGGAGCAGCCGGTTCCCGATCCGGCCACGATCAAGGTGCTGGAGCTCGGCGCCGCGCAGGCGATCGCCTTAAGCGGCAATCCCAACATGGCGGCGGCCCAGGCGCGGATCGAACAGGCGCGGGCCAGGGTCCGGCAGGCGGCGGCCACCTGGTGGCCGAGCCTGGATATCGGCGCTTCCGGGGCCCGGCAGCATCTGTCCGAAAATGTGTACCAGTATAACCGTGGTCTGGCCTCGCTGATCGGGGCCAAGGTGGATCGGAACACCGGCGTGTACGGCGCAGGCATTCAAGCCACCTGGCTGCTGTTCGACGGCTTTTACCGCAGCTTCAAAGAGCGGCAGGCCGTGTACGGCGAGCAGGCGGCGCAGGCGGGGCTGATGGACAGCCGCCGGCTGCTGGCGACCGCGGTGGCCGAGGCCTTTCTCAACGCCCAACTGGCCCAAACCTCTATCGACATCAACCGGGCCGACGCGACCTTTTACGGTCAACAACTGCAAGACGCCCAGAATCGCTTCAAGGTCGGGGCCGGTCCCTGGGGCGATGTCCTCAACATCAAAGTCCAGGTCAATGCGGCCAAAAGCGGGCTGATCCAGGCGCAGCATGCATTCGAGGCGGCGGGATACGGCCTGGCCGCCCTGCTGGGCCTGCCCGAGGCCAAGCTGCCGGCGCGGATGCGGCTCGCCCCCCTGGACCGGGAAACCGTCGTCGCCGGCCAGAAGGACGATCCTGAAGCCCTGATCGCGGAGGCTTTCGCGCTCCGCCCCGACATCCGCCAGTTGGAGCTGGTGGTCAAGCAGGCGGAGGCCGGAACCGGCATGGCGAGGGCGCCGTTTTATCCCAAGCTCCAATTGGGCGGCGCCGTCGAAGGCATGCGCCAGGGCAATGCGCGGTTGGCCAACGACGATTTCGGCAGCACCGTGGGGGTGAACATGAGCTGGAACCTGTATGCCGGCGGCGCCGACAAGGCCAGGCTGGCCGAGGCCGAGCAGGCCAAGCGGGAGGCGGTCTTTGTCCTGGCCGGATTACGCACCGGCGTGGCCGCCGAAGTCCGCCAGAATCTCGCCCTGCTGGATGCGGCCCGTGAGCAGGTGCGCCTGCAACGGGAAACCGTCTCCCTGGTGGAGGAGAACCGCAATCTGGCCAAAAACGAGTATGCGGCGGGCGAGTCCCCGCTCATCAGGCTCAACGAGGCGCAACGCGACCTCATCGCCGCCAGCGGCCGGCTGGCCCAGGCGCTGGCCGGCTATCACCTCGCCCGGCAGCGGCTGCTTGCGGCCACGGGACGCAACCTCGCCGGATTCGAGCAACCGGCCCAGGAGAAGTGAGATGGCGGCTATCGGCAGGATCGAATTGGTGGTGCCGGCAACGGCCATCGACCTCAACGGCCACGTCAACAACGTCCAGTACGTGCAGTGGATGCAGGACGCGGCCATGGCCCATTCAGCCGAACTGGGCTGGCCCCAGGAACGGTACGCCGCCATCGGCAAGACCTGGATCATCCGCTCGCATGCCATTGAATACCGGCATTCGGCCTATCTCGGCGAGACCCTTGCCATCCTGACCTGGGTCGCGGACTTCCACAAATTCCGTTCCCGGCGCAAGTTCAAGTTCATCCGTCCCGGCGATGGAGCCGTCCTGGCCGTCGCCGAAACCCTGTTCATCTTCTGCGACCTGCATACCGGCAAACCGGCGACCATCCCGCCGGAGGTCCGGGACGCCTATACGATTGTCGACCCGGCCGACGAACCCTGAACCGGCGCTACTCCGCCATTAAGGCGGTGAAGTTTGCCTCGGAGATCTCGGGGGTGGTGAAGTTGCGGAAGCGGACAACCCCGTGCCGGTCGGCAATAATGATCGTCGGCACTCCCTGCACCCGATATTTTTGGCTGATGGCGCCCGAACCGTCGAAATAGGTGGGATAGGTCATGCCGCTCTTGCGGGCAAAGGCCAGGGCGCGCTCGACCGAATCGTTGACGCCGACATTCACCGCCAGAAATTCCATGCCCCGCGCCTGGTATTTCTTGGCCAACTGGTTGACCTTGGGGACTTCCTCCCTACAGGTCGGACACCAGGAGGCCCAGAAAATCAGGACCACCGGCTTGCGGCCGATGAGCGCCTGCAGATCGTAGGGCTGGCCGTTCAGATCGGTCCCCTTGAACGGAATCAGAGCTTGGCCGGGCGGCGCCGCTGCCATGACAGTGGGGAGCAGGAGCAGCAGGGCCAGGAGCAGGAGGCTTGGCATCAAGGAGCGGTACATGGAATCTTCTCCAGAGGTTCGAAGGAATGGAACAAGGGCGGCACAGCGTCTTCAGAACAGCAAGGAACCGGCCTTGACAAACAAATACTGGGCAATGAGCAGCATGAAGACCCCCATGGCTTTTTTGATCAGGACCATCCAGGGGCCGGAGCGGGGCAGGGCGGTCAGAAAGCTGGAAAAGGCCCCCACCCCCAACAGCAGCGCCCCCATGCCCAGAGAAAAGGCGAACAGCAGCAGTCCGCCGGTGATCAGACTTTGGGAGGTGGCGGTATAGGCCAGCAGGGCGCCCAAAACCGGGGTGGCGCAGGGACCGGCCACCAGGGCCGAGGCGATGCCGGCCAGAAAAATGCCGCTCCGGTCCAGACGGATGGTGGAAAAACGGCTGGAGAGGGTGGGCATCGGCACCGCATCGAGCATGATCAGGCCAAAGAGGAGGATGATATTGCCCACCACCAGAAAGGTCCAGGGACTGCTGTTGATGGTCCCGAAAAAACTGCCGGTGGCGGCGGCAAAGACCCCGAGGGCGGTATAGGTCAGCGCCATGCCGGTTACATACAAAAGGGACAGCAAAAATCCCCGCCGCCTGGAGCCGCCGACGTTGGCGTGGCCGATCACCCCGACGGTGATGGGAATCATCGGATACACGCAGGGCGTCAGGCTGGTGAGCAGGCCGCCGAGAAAGGCGATGAGCAGCGCCAGCAACAGCGAAGACTGCAAGGCGGCATCGAGTTGACTGAGCAGAACATCCATACACACTCTTCCCCGGAGATCTGATTGCTCTTATTCCCGTTCAGGAAAAATCAGAATACGGCGGATGTAAAGAAGAAAGATCAACACGGCCCGCCCCAATCTTCAACCGCGCATGGCGATCAGCGCCGCGCCGACGGCGTTGCCCACCTCGCAGTGCTCGGGAAAGACAAGGGTGGCGCCCAGCCGCTGGGCCACGCCGGGCAGAAAACACCGCGCCGCCGCCCCGATGCCGATGATCGGCACATGTACGGTAAAGCGCACGGAGAACAGGTCGTTGTCCCGCTGGCTGAGCAGGGGGACACTCGCGTTGTCCTGCCAGAGCATCCGGGTCAGGTAGGTGAGGAGGATGGTTTCGATGGCCGCCTCGGTCTCGGCCACAACCTGCCGGCAAAAGTCCTCGAATCCCGCCTGGCCGGCCAGCGCCTCCGCGCCGCTGACGCTCGATTCCCTGCGGCCGATGGCAAGCAGTCCCAGCCCGTGCAGGGCATCGGTGGGGGTGAAGCCCGCCAGCACGACCTGTTGCAGCGCGGTCAGCCGTTCAAGCCTTTTCTCCAGGATGACGCTGCTGGTTTTGGTCTGGGCCGCCAGGATGCCGGGCGGCGTTGGCCCGTGCTGCGCCAGGTACTGGAGCAGGCTGTCGTTGCGGACCGCCTCCGGGTCCACGCCCGC
>WQUH01000176.1 GCA_009782165.1 Pseudomonadota bacterium
GGATAAAACCACCCGAAACGAAAAAGGGCTTACGAGACATGCTCATAAGCCCTTGAAATTCTCTTGGTAGCGGGGAAAGGATTTGAACCTTTGACCTTCGGGTTATGAGCCCGACGAGCTACCAGACTGCTCCACCCCGCGTCACGTTTGCGCGATAATACCCGATTGCGCCACAGAGTCAACAACTCTGTTGCCCTGCCCGCCCTTTTCCAGGATCGCCTCGATCTTCTCCAGCACCACCGGCGGAAAGGGCGTCAGTTTGCCCTGGCGATTGATGCAGGCATGCACGGTGAAGCCCCTGACCAGCAAGGTCGGCCGGTTCGTCTCTGTGCTCCGGGAAATGGCGTAGTGGAAGCGGCAGGTGACCTTGGTCACCTCGACCAGCGAGGTGGCGATGTCGATCAGGTCGTCGTAGGCGGCCGGGGCCTTGAAGCGGAGATAGCTCTCGGTCACCGGCAGGATGCAGCCCTCCGCCTCGATGGCGCTGTACGGCAAGGCCCAGGCGCGCATCATCTCGGTGCGGCCTATCTCGAAATACCGCAGATAGTTGGCGTTGTAGACCACGCCCGCCGCATCGGTGTCGCCATAGATCACCCGGTAGGTGGTGGTGAACACCGGTTCCACCAGGTTGACTTCCAGCTTGCTCATTCCCGCGCCTCCCGTTCGACAAAGCGTTGAAAAAAGGCTGCGCCGGACAGGGTGGCCTGGCCGCTGGCCCGCACCGCCGCCAGCACATCGGCCTCGGTGTAGGGGCGGCCGGAGGGCGCGGCGATCCCCCTGGAATCGTAGAGAAACATCGGCACCGGCCAATCCTCGTGGGTCCGGCGGTGGAGCGGGGTGTAGTGATCCATGGTCACCACCAGGCGGAAGGGCTCGCCCCGGCTCTCCATCGTCTCGACAATCGGGGCCACGATGCGGCGGTCGAAATCGGCCACGGCCCGCACCTTTTCCTCGGCCAGCCCCTGATGGCCGGTTTCGTCCGGGGCCTCGACATGCACCAGAACGAAATCGTCCCTGGTCAGCACATCGAGCGCCGCCTGGGCCTTGCCCTCGTAGTTGGTGTCGAGGTAGCCGGTGGCGCCGGGCACCTCGACCACGGTCAGGCCGCCGAGCACGCCCAGCCCCTTGAGCAGATCGACCGCGGAAATCAGGCCGCCCCGGATGCCGAAGCGGGCCGCCAGGGTCGCCATGGCCGGCCGCTTGCCCTCGCCCCACAGCCAGATGGCGTTCGCGGTCCGTTGGCCCTGGCGCTGCCGCTCCAGGTTGACCGGATGATCGGCCAGGATGCGTTCGGCCTGGGCCAGCAGGGGCGGGAAGGCCGCGATCCGCCGATACTCCTGAAAAAATCCGGTCACATCCTGGTCGGAATGGTCGTGGGGCGGTACTGTGGCAAATCCGGCGGGCAGCTCGCCGCCATACACCAGGAGATGACGGTAGCTCACCCCAGGGTAGAGGCGCAGGCGGTCGGAGCCGCATTCGGCCTGCAACGCCTCGATCAGTTGCCGGCTCTCGCCGGTGGTGATGTGGCCGCTGCTGTAATCGATCATGATCAGACGGCCGTCGCCCGGCCGCTCGACATGGACCAGGTTGCAGCGAAAGGCGATCTCCCCCGGCGCCAGCTCCACGCCCAGACTGGCCGCCTCCAACGGCGCCCGGCCGGTGTAGCAGCGCTCCGGCTCGTATCCCAGCAGCGACAGGTTGGCCACGTCGCTCCCCGGAGGGTAGCCCTCGGGCACGGTCCGCACCAGCAGCATTTCCGACTGCCGCGCCAGCCGGTCCATGGCCGGGGTTGCCGCCGCCTCCAGGGGCGTGCGGCCGCCGAGGGCCGGCACCGGCACATCGCCCATGCCGTCGCCGATCAGGAGAATGTATTTCATCGCCGTGCCTCAGCAAACCCCGCCGGGTTCACTCCTCCTCCAGGATGCGGATCTTGACCACCGGCCCGGTGACGCAGTCGAGCCGGCCGATCTCGCCCAGGGCGGCATGGATCGCCGATTCCTTGGCGCTGTGGGTGACGACCACCAGCGGCACGGCGCCGATCTCCTTGCGGCCCTTCTGGATCACCGATTCGATGCTGATCTCGTGCTTGGCGAGGATGCCGGAGACCAGCGCCAGCACGCCGGGCTGGTCGAGCACGGTGCAGCGGAAATAGTACGGCCCGTACAGCTCGTCCATGGGGGTGATCCGGCGCGGCTGCATGTGTCCGGGCAGGTAGGACAGGGCCGGCACCCGGCCGACCGAGCCGCTGGCGATATTGCGGGCGATGTCGACCACGTCGGCGGCCACGGCGCTGCCGGTGGGGACCATGCCCGCGCCGAGCCCGTACAGCAGGACATTGCCCACGGTGTCGCCCTGGAAATGGATGGCGTTGAAGGCGCCGCTGATCGAGGCCAGCAGGTGGCTCTGCGGCACCATGGTGGGGTGAACCCGGGCCTCGACATGGTCGCCGTGGTTGCGGCTGATGGCCAAGAGCTTGATGCGGCAGCCGAATTCCCGCGCCAGTTCGATGTCCATCGGCTCGATCTGGGCAATGCCCTCGGTGGCGATCTGTTTGTGGGTGATCGGCGTGCCGTAGGCGATGGTCATCAGAATGGCCAGCTTGTGGGCCGTGTCGATGCCTTCGATGTCGTAGGTCGGATCGGCCTCGGCAAAGCCCAGCTTCTGCGCGTCCTTGAGCACCTCGGCAAAGGGCGCGCCCTCGTCGGTCATCCGGGTGAGGATATAGTTGGCGGTGCCGTTCACGATCCCCATGATCGAGAGGATTTTGTTGGCCACCAGCCCTTCCTTGAGGGCCTTGATCACCGGGATGCCGCCGCCGACGCTGGCCTCGAATCCCACCTCGACCCCCTTTTGGGCCGCGGCGGCGAAGATGTCGGCGCCCTCCTGCGACAGGAGGGCCTTGTTGGCGGTGACCACGTGCTTGCCCGCGGCGATGGCCCGCATGACCAGGGTTTTGGCCGGTTCGATGCCGCCGATCAGCTCGACGATGATGTCGAGTTCCGGGTTGTCGACCAGCTCCATCCCATCGGTGGTCAGCGGGATGTCGCGGAACCGTTCCGGCAGCGTCTGGACGCTGCGGTCGGCGATGGCCGCCAGACGGATGGACATGCCGGTTCGCCTGATCAGCCGTTCCCGCTGCGACAGCAACACTTCCGCCAACCCCGTGCCCACAGTGCCAAACCCGATCAAACCGACCTTGATTTCCTTCATAGCTATCATCACCCGGAAAAATTGAAGAAGAGACGTATCTGCGCCGTTTGTACTCTCTTTCCGGCTCCTTGTCAAAACGATATGCTCCGGGCCGGCCCTTTGCCCGCAGCCGCTTGCCGGCCGCAATCCCGCGCCGGAGACGCCCGTCATTTTTCATGGCGCATTCACCCAAGGTACGGTATATTCTTGCGCCCATGAGAGGCTCTTTGTTTTCTCCACTCATTTTCCCCGCAATATAAAGGCGTTACCCAACAATTCCTGAACAAGACATGGAGGAATCCGGCATGAACATCCTGACTTTCGGTCCGAACGGCAGCGGCAAAGGCACCCAGGGCGCCATTATCAAAGAGAAATACGGCATCGACCACATCGAATCGGGCGCCATTTTCCGCGAGCATATCAAGGGCGGGACCGAATTGGGCAAGAAGGCCAAGGCCTACATCGACCGCGGCGACCTGGTGCCCGACGAGATCACCATTCCGATGGTGCTCGAGACCCTGGCCAAATCAAAGCAAAAAGGCTGGCTGCTCGACGGCTTTCCCCGTTCGCTGGCCCAGGCCGAGGCCCTGGACAAGGCCCTGAAGGCCGCGGGCATGCAGTTGGACTACGTGGTCGAGATCGTCCTTGACCGCCAGATCGCCAAGGACCGGATCATGGGACGCCGCCTGTGCGCCAATGACAACAACCATCCCAACCACATCGCCTTCGATGCCATCAAGCCGGTGGAAAAAGACGGCAAGCTGGTGTGCCGCGTCTGCGGCGGCGCGCTGTCCGCGCGCGCCGACGACCAGGACGAGGGCGCCATCAACAAGCGCCACGACATCTACTACGACGACAAGACCGGCACCATGGCGGCGGTCAACTACTTCAAGAAACTGATGGGCGCCAAGGTGCTCTCCGTGGACGGCTCCAAGGGCATCAAGGAAGTCTCCGCCCTGATCATGAAGCAGTTGCCGTAAACAAATCGGCCGATCCCGCGCCCAAAACGTTTCCGTGCCCTGGCGGCGCGGAAACGTTTTTTTGTTTGAACCGCCCCGGCGTTTCCTATATGGTGAAAAACTCCGGGGAACATGTTGATGCAGAGGCGCGCTGCTCGTCG
>WQUH01000177.1 GCA_009782165.1 Pseudomonadota bacterium
GCTGCGCACTCGGACAGTACGCGCCGCTGTTCCGCCGCCTTGGCTGCGCGGCTCAGCCGCTCCCGATGGGGACTGCCGCACCAAACACCGTCATTGCGAGCCGCAGGCGAAGCAATCCAGGCAAGGTTGGTGGTCCGGCGACGATGTATAGTGACGTAGGTTGGCTTGACCAACCGGCAGCGGATTGGCTTGACCAACCGGCGCTGGAACGCCATGGCGCAAAGCTACCGCGATACTCATTGAATTTTGAAATAAAAATGGTGTAACCACCCGCACCGGGGCCGCCGATCCGGCCGGCCCCTTTTTGGGCACGACCGCATGCGCTTTCGACCCTGCATCGATCTCCATCAAGGCAAAGTCAAACAGATTGTCGGCGCCACCCTGGCCGACGATCCGGGCGCCCTGCGGACCAACTTCGCCTCCGACCTGCCGCCCGCCCACTATGCCGCCCTGTACCGTCGGGACGGCCTGGTCGGGGGGCATGTCATCATGCTCGGCCAGGGCAACGAGGCGGCCGCCCGCGAGGCCCTGACCGCCTGGCCCGGCGGCATGCAGATCGGCGGCGGCATCACCGCGGACAACGCGGTCCACTGGTTGGACCAGGGGGCCTCGCATCTCATCGTCACCTCCCATGTCTTTCACGACGGCATCCTCGACCGGGAACGGCTGGCCCGGCTCAACCGGCTGGTCGGCAAAGAGCGGCTGGTCCTCGACTTGAGCTGCCGCTGGCGGCAGGACGGGTACTATGTCGTCACCGACCGCTGGCAGAAATTCACCACCCTGCGCATCTGCCCCGAAGCGCTCGAGGAGCTGGCCGGTTTTTGCGACGAGTTTCTGGTCCATGCCGTGGATGTCGAAGGCAGGTGCATGGGCATCGACACCCGTCTGCTCGACCTGCTGGCCGCCTCGATGCCGGCGCCCATAACCTACGCCGGCGGGGTCGCATCCCTGGCCGACCTGGAGCGGATCCGCGTCGGCGGCCACGGCCGGATCGACGCGACCGTGGGCTCGGCCCTCGACATCTTCGGCGGTTTGGGCCTGCGTTACCAGGACGTGGTTGCCTACCATGACCGGCTCGCCGCGCCCGTCTGAGTCGAGCCAGCCGGCGCTGGCCGAGTTGAAGCTGCGGGTGCCGGCCGATCTCCATCGCGCCTTCCAGCGCTGCCTGTGGATCCGGGTCCATGAAACCGGCGCGACTCCGCTGCAGGTCATGGACGAGGTGATCCGCGATTTCCTCAAAAAACACGGATGCTGATCAACCCGGTAAAAACACTACCCTTTACTTGACCTGCCCCGCACCTTCATTTATTATGATTCGATTCTCTGGCATCCAGGCACTCCGCCTCCCCCTTTGTGTGTCGTCTTAATGAACGAACGGAAGACAAAACTGGACAAGATCCGTGCATTTGTCGCCAAAATGCCGAGTCTGTCAACCACGGTCGGCAAAGTCCTCGAAATCTGCAGCCGCACCGACACCTCGCCCAACGACCTCAACAAGGTCATTGCCCTCGACCCCGTTCTGACCGGTCAGGTGCTCAAGCTGATCAACTCCGCTTATTATTCCCTGGTCAACAAGGTCACCTCGCTGACCCGCGCCATCGTCATGCTGGGGCTGAACACCGTGAAAAACCTGGCCCTGTCGACCGCGGTCATCCGCTGCATCGGCCAGATCAACAAATCCAAGGCCCTGCCGAACAAACACTTCTGGGAGCATTCCATCGGCGTCGGGGTCATGGCCAAACTGCTCGCCGCCGAACGCGGCCTGCCGCTGGCGGAACGGGAAGAGTACTTTGTTGCCGGACTGCTCCACGATCTCGGCAAGATCCCCTTTGGCGACGAATACATCGGCGTGCTGATCCGGGCGAAGCAGGAACAGACGCCCCTGATCCGTCTGGAAAAGCAGTACCTGGAGATCGACCACGAAGAGGTCGGGGCCATGATTGCCTCGACCTGGAAACTCAACCCCGTGATCACCGACGCCGTCTGCCACCACCATGCGCCGGAGCAGGCGGCGCCGGAGCACCAGGGCCTGGTGGCCACGGTGGCCCTGGCTGATTTTTACATCTGCCTGTTTGACATCGGCTATGCCGGCAACCGCTTTCCCGATGGGGAACAGTTGCCGACCCTGCTTGAATTGTGCGGCCTGGAGTGGTCCAGCGTGGTCAAACTTTCCGAGATCGTCGACGAGGAGATCCGGAAGGCGGAAATTTTTCTCCAGGTCTGAACAGTGCGGCCCAGGGCAACACACAAGGAGATGGGATGATCCAGGTCAAATTCTGGGGGGTGCGCGGCTCGATTCCCTGTCCGGGCCCGCACACCATGAAATACGGCGGCAACACCGCCTGCATCGAACTCCGCTTTCCGGAGGTCAACCGGCACATCATCATCGACGCCGGCACCGGAATCCGCGGACTCGCCAACTCCATGCTGGCCAACGACCTGCCCAACGGCCCGATCGCCACCGAGATCTATCTTTCCCACACCCATTGGGACCACATCATGGGCTTTCCCTTTTTCGTGCCCGCCTATATTCCCGGCACCCGCCTCAAGGTCTTCGGCCCGGTGACCTATGAGGACGACCCGCTGGAAGCGGTGGTCGGCGGGCAGATGAAGTACCGCTATTTCCCGGTCAACATGGGCGAACTGGCCGGCAATATCGAATATCTGCGCTTGAAGGAAGAACCCCTGCTCGACCTTGGCGACGGCATCACCCTTGCGACCACGATCATCAACCACCCCATCACCGCCCTGGGATACCGCTTCAGCTTTCGCGGCGCGGTGTTCTGCACCGCATACGATACCGAACCGTTCCGCAACCTCTTTGTCACCGACCCCAACCATCCCGCCTACGACGAGCTGATGGCCATGGAGGGTGAAGAGGCGGCCCGGGAGCAGAACCAGCTGCTGGAACATTTTTTTAAAGATGCCGACCTGCTGGTGCACGATGCCCAGTATACCCGGCAGGAATACGAGAAAGGCTACATCGGCTGGGGCCACACCCCGATCGAGGATGCCATCGCCGCCGCCAAACGGGCGGGGGTCAAACGGCTGGCCCTGTTCCATCACGACCCGGACCGCAGCGACGAGCAACTCGATCAGATGACGCTTGCCTACTGCGCGGCCGAGCATTGCGCTCCCATGCAGGTCTTTTTTGCCCGCGAGGGGCAGGAAATCATTTTGTAACGATTGGCGCGCCGGTCAAGCCGCGGCGGACCGGGGAAGAGTTTTGTCATGTCCCACATCACCCTCGATTGCACCGGCCTTCCCTGCCCCCAGCCGGTCCTGCGCGTCAGGGACGCCGTTACCCAGGGGGCCGGCCGGCTCGAGGTGCTGGTCGACAACGAGGCGGCGAAGGACAATGTGCTCCGTTTCGCCCGAAGCCAGGGATACACGGCCGCCAGCGCCGACCGGCCCGGCGGCGGTTTCGCCATCTCCCTGGCGGCGGACGGCGATCCGGCGGCCCGGACCGAGGCGAGCGCCTGCCGCTGCGCCGCCCCGGCTGCGCTCCGGCGGGTGTATGTCATCTCCTCCGACTCCATGGGCCGGGGGAGCGAGGAACTGGGATGGGCCCTGATGCAGACCTACATCCAAACCATCAGGGAACTTTCGCCGCTGCCGGACAAGATCCTCTTCTACAACAGCGGCGTCAAACTGGTGACCGCCGCCTCCGGGGCCCTCGATGCCCTCAGGGAGTTGCAGGACCAGGGGGTGGAGATCCTCGCCTGCGGGACATGCCTGGATTTCTTTCAACTGAAATCGGCCATCCAGGTCGGCCAGATCTCCAATATGTACGCTATCGTCGAGGCCATGGCCGATGCCGACAAACTGCTCAGCCCTTTTTGAACTTCCGACCAACCTCCCAACCCTTTGGCCGCTGACGCCTCCTTGGTCTCGGCGGCTTGGATCTGAACCGTTATGACACTCCCCACCCGCATTTCCGCCCGGCGTTCATGGCTGTTCGCAGCCGCCTCCCTCCTGCTCCTTGTGCTCCTGACCGCCCAGGTCCAGGCCAAGAAGGCCGTTTCCGAACCGTTCAACGCCGAACGCAACCAACTGATCGCCCTGATGCTCAGTCAGCAGCTTCCGGCCCAGCATTTCAGCCACCATCCGCTGGACGAGACCCTGTCCCGCCGGGCCTTTGATCTCTACATCAGGCAACTCGATCCGAGGAAACGGTTTCTGCTCCAGGCCGACGCCAAGCAGCTCCAGGCCTTTGCCGATCATATCGGCGACGAGCTGAGCCGAGGCAAGATCGTGCTGCCCGATGCCGGCATGG
>WQUH01000178.1 GCA_009782165.1 Pseudomonadota bacterium
GTGCTGCGCACTCGGACAGTACGCGCCGCTATTCCGCCGCCTTGGCTGCGCGGCTCAGCCGCTCCCGATGGGGAACTGCCGCCACGGATGAGCAACACAGATATGGGAGCCAAGGGGCACGGCGTGCCGTGCCCGGACATGGGAACGCAGGCGTCCCGCCTGCGCATGACGCAGGGCGTTATCTAAAGGCAAAGTCATTCTGCGCAGAATCCATGTGGCATGTGGATTCCGCGACTCCGCTTCGCTTCGCGCGGAATGACTCATCTTGTATATGACGTTTCCTCTCGTATTGAATGCCTATAAATAATATGCAATTGAATTGGAAACGGAATTAAACCGGCAACTCCGGTTTTTTCCCCTGCCACCCGCACCGCATGAGACAAGGAACAGGCCGGATGGGACTTGGCCGCATACTGAGGGAACAGTTTCCCCCGATCATTCTGCTGCTGGCGCTGCTGTCGGCCTTTCCGCCGCTGGCCACCGACATGTACCTGCCGGCCCTGCCTCTGCTGCAACGCGAATGGCAGGCCCCGCTGGTGACGATCAACCTCTCCCTGGTCATCTTTTTCGCGACCTACTGCGTCTTTCTGCTGGTGTACGGCCCGCTCTCCGACCGCTACGGCCGCCGGCCGCCCCTGCTGGTCGGCGTGGGGCTGTTCATCGTTTCCTGTCTGGTCTGCGCCGCGGCCCAAAGCCCGGCCATGCTCATCTGCGGCCGGTTTCTCCAGGGCGCGGGCGCATCCGCCGCCTCGGCCATGGTGTTCGCCATCTGCAAGGACCGCTTCTCCGGCCGGCAGCGGCAGCGGGTCTTTGTCCAGATCGGGGCGATTGTCGCCGCCGCGCCGATGTTCGCGCCGGTGCTGGGCGGCTGGATCCTCACCCTGGCCTCCTGGCGCTGGATCTTTCTGCTCCAGGTCTGTCTGGGGATCGGCGCCTTTGTCGGCGTGTTCCGCATGGAGGAATCGCTGCAACAGCAGAGCGCCCCCGGTCTGGTCCAGGTGGCCTCCAGCTACCTGCGCCTCTTCCGCAACCGCCGCTACATGCTCCTGCTCCTGACCCTGTCGTGCACCTGTTTGCCGGTTTTTGCCTTCATCGGCGGCTCGCCCGACCTCTACATCACCCGGCTGGGTTTCGACGAGCGTCAGTTCGGCTACCTCTTCGGCTTCAACTCCCTGGCCTTTGTCCTGGCGCCGCTGACCTTTTCCCGGGTGGCGCGGCATGTGCCGGTCACCCGGCTCTTGCCCTGGGCCTTCATCGGCATGCTCGCGGCCTCGCTGCTGCTGCTCTGCCGGTGGATTCCGCTGCCGTGGCGGCTGACCTTGCCGATGTTCGCGCTCACCTTTGCCTTTTCCTTCTGCCGGCCGGCGAGCAACAACCTGATCCTCGAACAGGTGGACCGGGATGCCGGCGCCGCCTCGTCGCTGATGGTGTTTTTCTATTTCATGGTCGGGGCCCTGGCGATGTGGATGTTCTCGCTCGACTGGCCGGACAAGATCCGGACCCTGGGCTGGATGGGAGTGGCGGCGGTCGGCTGCACCCTTGTTCTGTGGCCGGTGGCGAAGCGGCAACTGCGGCCGGCGGCGGGACGGGAGGGCCGGGACGGATGAGCGGCGGGCGGACGATCAGGTGTCGCTGATGAACATCTGGGAGGTCAGATCCCAGCAGGTGACGATGCCGTTGCGCCACTTGGCCAGTTGGATATTGCCGTCCTGAGAGACGACGATGGCCAGCACCTGATGGAGCGAGTTGCACAGGTGGTAGATCGACCGGTGCCGGGAACCGTAGCCCTCGATTTTGGCCAGGCTGACCATCTTGCCTTCGACATCGCTGGCAATGGCGACTTCGGTGAGTTTGTCGAGCGAGCCGACGATCATGCCGCCGAAGCCGACCGGCCCCTGGCTGCCGATGACCACCGCGCCGTCGACCGAGGCCAGGTTGGCGACGAACTGGGCGTGTTCGTACATCGCCTCCTCGAGGTCGTAGAGCGACGATTCATGGCGGAGATTGACGTAATCCTTCCAGGTGATGATCTTGTCCGGATCCCTGATATCGCCCAGGGCGGTGGTGGCCAGGCGAATGGTGCGGACCATCAGATCCCGCTGCCGCTGGATGGCCTCGTCCTGACGGAAACGGTATTTGATCAGGATGTACGGGTTATCGGCGGCCCACTCGGGCGGATTGTCGTCGGGAAAGATGATGAAGGTGCCGCCGTGGTGCGACATCCGGCAGACGCTCAGCACCCGTTTGAGCAGTTGGAACTGTAGGTTGCTGATGAATTCGTCCTGGATTTTGGCCACCGGATAGAGCACGCTGGCCCGGAACTGTTCATGCCGTTGCAGCAGCACCCCCCGGCCTTCGGCGAACAGCTTGTTCATCCATGTGGACAGGAAGGCGTTGGCGGTGGAATCGAGCGCCTTGCCGCCGTTGAGGGTGGCGATGATCTTGCCGCCCCGGCAGATGGTGAGGATGCCCGGCCCGGTGACATGGACCACAAAGACCTCGGGCAGCCCTTTGGTCTTCTTGCTGCCGCCGCGTTCTTCCTGAAGCCAGCGGATGCCCGAGTTGATCAGGCCCCAGATCTGAAACCCCCGTTCCGGATGCGGTTCGACCGCGACCAGGGAGCGCTCGAAATCCACCGCCGGCGAGAGCCGCCGCAGTTCGTATTCGTTGAAAGGCCGGGGCGGCGAGAAGAGCAGGCGATGGAACCCCTCGGGCGGCCCCTGATCGGCCGGAAAGAGGTCGGGCGACGCCAGGATCAGGCGCAGGGTGACCGGACGGTCTTCCTCGCGCATCATGCTGACCTGATAGCAGGTGGAGATCAGCCGTTCCAGCGCCGCCTTGCCCGGCAAGGCCCCGACGTGCGAGACTGCCGCGCCCTCGGGCGGCGCGGGCATGGCTTCCCACCGCTGGGCGATGAGGGCGGCAAGTTCCGCGGGGTAGATGTGCATGGGCATGGGGCTGCTCACGGGGGAACGGGTTTGTCTTGGATTCGTCCAGTATACCGCAGGATGCGCGCGCATGAAACCCCGGAATTGACTTTGTCCATCTCCCGGCGCCGATTGCCAAAGACCGGACGCCGATCCGCAGACCCGTGAAAATGGTTGTCTTGCCCGGTGTTTTGCGGTAGTAGGGAGCCGAGTACCGCACCCGGAGGCGGGGATGCCCCGGTTGCCGATCGGAACGAAGACCCCGGAGCTGGCCATGAACAACACCACACGAGAAACCCTGGCGGATGTCCGCCTGCCCCGGATTACGGTCCCGCCGCATCCTGCCAAACCGGATCTGACCCCGGCGGCAAAGGAGGCGCTGAAGGAGCGGATCGCGGCCCTGCTGCGCCAGCGCGATGCGGTTCTGGTGGCGCATTACTACACCGACGGCGATCTGCAGGATCTGGCCGAAGCCACCGGCGGCTGCGTGGCCGATTCCCTGGAGATGGCCCGGTTCGCCGCCGCCCATCCGGCGCAGACCCTGGTGGTGGCCGGGGTCCGGTTCATGGGCGAAACCTCGAAGATCCTCAACAACGAAAAACAGGTGCTCATGCCCGCGCCCGAGGCCACCTGCTCCCTCGACGAGGGGTGCCCGATCGGCCTGTTCTCCGACTTCTGCGACCGCCACCCCGACCATACCGTTGTGGTCTACGCCAACACCAGCGCCGAGGTCAAGGCCCGTTCCCACTGGGTGGTGACTTCGGGCATCGCCCTGGCCGTGGTCAGGCATCTGGCCGAAAAAGGAGAAAAAATCCTCTGGGGGCCCGACCAGCACCTCGGCCGCTACGTGCAGCGCCTGACCGGGGTGGAGATGCTCCTCTGGCCGGGTTGCTGCGTAGTGCACGAGGAGTTCAAGGCCGCGGGGCTGGCGCGGATGCGCGCCCTCCATCCCCAGGCGGCGGTGCTGGTGCATCCCGAATCGCCGGCGGATGTGGTGGCTCTGGCGGATGTGGTCGGCTCGACCACCGCCCTGATTCAGGCGGTGCGCAATCTGCCCAACCGGGAATTCATCGTGGCCACCGATGCCGGCATCTTCAACAAGATGCGGCAGGTGGCGCCGGACAAGATCCTGCTGGACGCGCCGACCGCCGGCGAGGGGGGCACCTGCGAGAGTTGCGCCCACTGTCCCTGGATGGAGATGAACAGCCTGGAAACGCTGGCCCGGTCGCTGGCAACCGGGTCGGGCGCCATCGAGGTGGCGCCGGAACTGGCGGCCCGGGCCCGGATCCCGATCCAGCGGATGCTCGACTTCGCCGCCACCCTGAAAAAATAAGAACCACCGCACC
>WQUH01000179.1 GCA_009782165.1 Pseudomonadota bacterium
GAGAGCAACAGGCCCCGGTGGCCGTGACCATGGGGTGCCCGGCCGGAATCGGGCCGGAAATTATTTGCCGGCTGCTGGGCGATAACGATTGCGCCGCGGCCAGACAGGCCATCGTGGTCGGCGATGCGGCGGTGCTGCGCCAGGCCGCCGCCCGGCTCGGCATGGCGCTGGCCATCGAGCCCTGGCAGCCCGGACAGCCCATCAGGGCGGGCAGCATCCCGGTGGCGCAGGTTAGCCCGCCCCGGACCGAGCCGGTCCAGTGGGGCCGGCCCGATGCGGCCGGCAACCGGCTGATGGGGCGCTGCATCGAAGAGGCGGTGCGGCTGGTCGACCGGGGGGCGTGCAGCGCCGTCGTCACCTGCCCGATCAGCAAGCAGGGCTTGCAGGACGCGGGGTATCCGTATCCGGGGCATACCGAAATGCTGGCCGCCCTCACCGGCAGCCCCAGGGTGCGGATGATGATGGCCGGGCCGAGGCTCAAGGTGGTTCTGGTCACCATCCATGTCCCGCTGGCGCGGGTGGCGGGGCTGCTGACCCAGGCGGAGATCAGCGATTGCATCAGGATGACCGGGGCCGCCCTGCGGCGCGACTTTGCCCTTGCCGCCCCCAGGATCGCCGTGGCGGGCCTGAACCCTCACGGCGGCGAGAGCGGCCTGTTCGGCGACGAGGAAACCCGGATCATCGCCCCGGCGATTGCCTCCTGCGCCGCCGAGACGGTGAGCGGGCCCTGGCCGCCGGACACGGTCTTTCATCAGGCCGCCTCCGGCCAGTACGACGCGGTGATCGCCATGTACCACGACCAGGGCCTGATTCCCTTCAAGCTCCTGCATTTTCAGGACGGGGTCAATGTCACCCTCGGCCTGCCGCTGGTCCGCACCTCGGTCGATCACGGCACCGCCTACGACATCGCCGGCCGCAATCTGGCCGATCCTTCGAGCCTGGCCGCGGCCCTGGCCATGGCGCACACCATTGCGGCC
This sequence comes from Pseudomonadota bacterium, assembly GCA_009782165.1. GTDB lineage: Bacteria > Desulfobacterota > Desulfobulbia > Desulfobulbales > Desulfobulbaceae > Desulfobulbus. The sequence continues at coordinate 978 of WQUH01000179.1, forward strand.
AACCGGCGCAGGGGGGAGACGGCATGCACCCAGGACTGCTGATTGCCTTCGAGGGGATCGACGGCACCGGCAAATCGACCCAGTTGCCGCTGCTCGCCGCCCATCTGCGCGAGCGGGGCCTGGTGGTGGTCGAGACCAGGGAGCCGACCGACGGCCCCTACGGGCAACAGATTCGGGCCCTGTACCGCAACCGCAGCCAGGTTTCGCCGGAGCGGGAGCTGGAACTGTTTCTGCTCGACCGCCGCCAGCATGTGGCCGAGTGCATCCGGCCGGCCCTGGACCGGGGCGAGGTGGTGCTCACCGACCGCTACTATTTTTCCACCGCCGCCTATCAGGGCGCGGCGGGCTGCGATCCGGCCCATGTCTTCGCCTGTCACGATTTCGCGCCGGAACCGGATCTGGTTCTCCTCCTCACCCTGCCGGTGGAGGAGGGCATCGCCCGGATCCGCACGCTGCGCGGTGAAACCCTCAATGATTTCGAGCAGCGGGAGCAGTTGGAAAAAGTGGCCGCGCTCTTTGCATCCTTCACGCACAGTTGTATAGTGCGCATCCATGCCGCCCGGCCGATGGAGGAGGTGCAGGCCTCCATCCGCGCGGCGGTTCAGCAACTGCTTGTGCGCAAAGGTGGGTGATGCTCCGGTTCATGTGTGCTTTCCGTTGGTGGTTGTGTGTTGCCGCAACTTGCGTGGTCCTGCTGACCGGCGGCTGCCAGCCGAAGCCCGACCCGGCCGCGCTGCAGGCCGCCCCCCCCGGCAAGGCCGATTACGCCTGTTCCTACTCCTATTTCCTCTGGGGCCGCCGGGCCGAGCTGCTGCTCCGTTTCGAGGAAGCCCTGGAGTTTTATCAGAAGGCCCTGATCTGCGACGATCAGGCGGAGTTTGTCAGCGAAAAGGTGCCGATCCTGCTGCTGCGGCTGGAGCGGACCGACGAGGCCGCGCTCTGGCTGCGCAACCATCTGGAGGCGCACCCGGACCGGGCCGGCATGCGTATGCTCTATGCCAGGGTGCTGCTCAAGCAGAAAAAAAACACCGAGGCCATGGAGCAATACCGGCTGATCAGCGAACAGCAGCCCGACGACCCGACCATGCGGCTGCTGCTGGCCGAGATGCACCTGAACACCGGTCAGGCGGCCAAGGCCCGGCCGCTGCTCGATCAGGCGCTGGCGCAGGATCCCGCTTCCTATCCCGGTCACATCCTCATGGCGCAGCTCTGCCGGATGGAGGGACAGACCGACGAGGCGGTGGAGCACTACCTGAAGGCCCTGGAGCGCAACTGGTCCGCTGAATTGGCCCTCGAACTGGGCGAGCTGTACGTCAAGAGCGGGCACTTCGACGAGGCCGCCGGCCTGTTTGAGGATGCGGTCGAGCGGGACGAGCAGAACGAGGCGGTGCGGGTGGCGCTGATCCATGTCTATCTGTTGCAGCACAAGGTCAACCAAGCCCTGGCCGAGCTGCACCGGCTGAAAATCTATGCCGACCAGCCCCAGCGGGTCGATCTGACCATTGCCCGGCTGTACGCCCGGCAGGGCCAGTATGACAAGGCCATCGCCATTGCCGGGAAGATCCTGGAGAAGGAGAACCTGTCCGAGGCCCGCTATCTGCTTGCCGCCCTGCTGGCGCAGAAGCAGAAGTACGGCCGGGCGTTGCGGGAGTTGCGTCTGCTCGACCGGAACGCGCCCGAATATGGGGACGGTCTGCTGATGCAGGCGCGCATCCTCAAGGACCAGAACAAGGCGGAAGAGGCCAGGCAGTTGCTGGAACGCCATCTGGATGCGGGCAAACAGCGTACTGCCGAGATGTATATCCTGCTCGCCGCCCTCTATCAGGCCGAGGGCCGCGACGATACCGGCAAAAAGGTGCTGCTCCAGGGACTCGAACAGTTTCCCAACGACGAAAATCTGCTCTACGAATACGGGTTGCTGCTGGAAGACAACGGAGACCACAGCGCGGCCCTGGCGGTCATGCAGAAGATCATCGCCATCAAGCCCGATCACGCCGCGGCCCTGAATTTTGTCGGGTTCAGTTGGGCCGACAAGAAAGTCAATCTCGATCAGGCCCTGGAATACATCCAGCGGGCCATCGAACTCAAGCCGGACAACGGCTACATCCGCGACAGCCTGGGCTGGGTGTACTACCGGCTCGGCAAGCTCGATCAGGCCATCACGGAACTCGAAGCCGCGGTACGGATGTCTCCCGACGATGCGGCCATTCTGGAACACTTGGGCGATGTCTATCTGGAGAAGGGGCGGGCGCGCGATGCCCTGCGGACCTACCAGAAGGCGGTGAAGGGCGTCATCAAGGACGACAAGGACAAAGACAGGATCCGTGAAAAGATCCGCATCCTGGAACACCAGGGTGGCCGCTGATGCGTCCGGAGCGGTTCCTGCGTCTGACCCTGCTGATTCTGTGGTGCGCGGCAATCCTCGCGGGCTGCGCCGGCAAACAGCCCAAGACGGTGCCCCTGGACCCGGCCGGGGAACAGGCGGCCAGGACGCTGTGGCGGGATTTCGTTGCCGAAAAAAGGCCGCAGGCCCTTGACGCCGATGTCCGTCTGCTGTGGGATGTGCTGGGCAGCAAGGGCGCGGTGGCCGCCACCCTGCTGGCGCAGCGGCCGGCGCTGCTCCGCGTGACGGCGAACGACCCCCTGGGGCGGGCCTTCATCCTGGCGGTTGCCGACGCCGCCTCCTTTACCCTGGTCGACAACCGGATCGGCCATGTCTACCAGGGCGCGGTCGATTCCCGCTTCTGGCGCTCATACGTGCCGGCGGCGGTCAGGCCCGAAGACCTGCTGCCCCTGCTGGGCGGTTTCGTCGCCGAAGGGGAAGGGGTGGCGGCCGCGCCCTCCCAGGACGAGGCGGGCCGGGGGATCTGGTATCAGTGGCGCGATGGCGGGCAGGAACAGTATGTGCTGCTGGATCAGGCGAGCGGCACGATGTTGCAGCGCCTTGTGCTCGATGGTCGGGGGGATCGGACCCTGGCGCTGGAGTATGCCGATTACCGGCGGGCGGCGGGCAGCGGCTTTGCCTGGCCGGGTCAGGTGCGCATCACCGGATCGGCGGTGACCGGCAACCTGACCGTGCGGGTCGAACAGATTTTCTCCCATACTCCCAGGGAGGCGGCGGCCTTCCGGGTGACGCCGCCTCCCCATTTCACGGTGGAGCAGGTGCCGTGAGCTATTTCTTCACGGTGTTGACGAAGAGGACAAAGAGGTTGTCCTCCTTGAAGAAGACCTGTTGCAGGTCATAGCTGCGATTGGGTTCCAGGTCGATCA
>WQUH01000180.1 GCA_009782165.1 Pseudomonadota bacterium
CCGGAGTTGCAGTTCGATACCGATTTCCTGCGCTGGATGCTCAGCGACGGCGCGGGCGCGGCCTGGCTTTCGGCCAGCCCGAACCCAAACGGGCTGTCGCTGAAAATAGACTGGATCGAACAGCGCTCCTACGCCCACCTGATGCCGCCCTGCATGTACGCCGGCGGCGAGGTCGTGGACGGCGTCCTGAAAGGCTGGCGCGAATACAGCCCGCAGGACTGGGTACATAAAAAAATCTTCAGCGTCAAACAGGATGTCAAACTGTTGAATGAGCATATCGTGCCGGTGACGGTGGAGACGCCGCTGGCCGAACTGCTGGCCGCCAAACGGTTCGATCCCGCCGCCATCGACTATTTCCTGCCCCATTACAGTTCGGAATTTTTCCGCGACCGGCTGCGCCAGGGCATGCAGGCCGTGGGCTGCGACATCGCGCCGGAGAAGTGGTTCACCAACCTGACCACCAAGGGCAACACCGGCTCGGCCGCAATCTACATCATGCTGGAAGAGCTTTTCAACAGCGGCAGGCTGACGCCCGGCGAAAAGCTGCTCTGCTACATCCCCGAAAGCGGGCGCTTTTCCAGCGCCTTCATGCTGATGACCGTGGTCTGATGGACAGCCGCGACGTCCCCCAGGATCAGATCCCGGTCTTTGCCGGGCACAGCAAGGCCGTCTACGCCCTGGACAGCCACGGCGACTACACCCTGGTGCCGACCAGCGGCTGGGAGGTGGAGGAGATCGTCACCCGCCAGGCCCTGGACGAGCTGGCGCGCCAACGGAGGCAGGCGCTGGCCGACCATCGCGCCGGCAGGCTGTCGCCCCTGCCCTACCACATGTACGACAAGAAGATGGATGTCGCCACCCTGGCGCGGGAAAGCGGTTTCTGGCAATGGCGGGTCAGGCGGCACTTCCGGCCCGCGGTTTTCAACAAACTTTCCTTGACTACGCTTGCCGTCTATGCCGAGGTGTTCGGCATTTCCCTGACCGAACTGCAACGGATCGACGATGCGCGTGATTAACCCCTACACCCACCGCCAGGCGGCCCACTGCGAGTCGGGCGTTGTCCGCGCCCTGCTCGAACACGCCGGACTGCCGATCTCCGAGCCGATGGCCTTCGGCCTGTCGCGTTCGCTGGTCTTCGTCCATCTGCCGCTGCTGAAGATCGGCGGCCAGCCGCTGACCTCCTACCGGATGCCGCCCAGATCGGTGATCACCGGCATCGGCAAGATCCTGGGCGCGCGCTTTGCCACCGCAACCTTCCGCGACCCGCGCCAGGGCATGGACCATCTCGACGCGCACCTTGCTCAAGGGCGCATCGTCGGCGTCCAGACCTCGGTCTTCTGGCTGCCCTACTTCCCGGACGGGATGCGTTTTCATTTCAACGCCCACAACCTGATCGTCTACGGCCGCGACGGCGACGACTATCTGATCGGCGACCCGGTCTTCGCCGAAACCAGCCGCTGCGATGCCAGGTCGCTGATGAAGGCGCGCTTCATCAAGGGGATGCTGGCGCCGAAAGGTTTTTTGTATTTTCCCGGCCCCTTGCCGAAAGAGACCGGTCTCATCCGCCATATCCGGCCATCGATCAAGGCGACGGCGCGGATGATGGCCAAGAGCCCGCTGCCGTTCGTCGGCGCCAAGGGGATCGCCTTTCTCGCCCGGCGCATCGGCAGACTGACCCGCCGCGACCCGGAACAGGCCCGGCTCTTTTTGGGCAACATCATCCGGATGCAGGAGGAGATCGGCACCGGCGGCGCGGGGTTCCGCTTTCTCTACGCCTCGTTTCTCCAGGAAAGCGCCGCGCTGCTGCACGAGCCTTGTCTGCGCGAGGCGTCCATGCGGATGACCGCCATCGGCGACGAATGGCGCGAGTTCGCGCTGCTGATCGCCCGTTTCATCAAAAACCACCGGGTGCCCGCCACCGTCGAAGAGATCGCCGACAAACTCACAACCATCGCCCGCATGGAGCAGGCGTTTTTCGCGGAACTCGGGAGGTGGGCGTGATTGTCATCAACCGCCTGCGCAAATCCTACGGTCCGGTGCGGGCGCTTGACGACATTTCGCTGACCTTTGCCGATGGCCTGATCACCGGCCTGCTGGGCATCAACGGCGCGGGCAAGACCACGCTGCTGTCGATTCTCGCCACCACGCTGACCCACGACAGCGGCGAGGTTTTTGTGTTTGGCGAACCGCTGAGCAACTCAAAAACCATCCGGGCGATGCTGGCCACCATCCCGCAGAACCTGGCGTTCTACGACAGGCTGACCGTGGCCGAAAATTTGGCGTTTTTCGCGGCGATGCTGAAGCTGGGGGCCAGGAAAAAAGAGCGGCTGGCCTTTGCCGTCGAGACCAACCGGCTGGAGCCCCTGCTGTCCCGCCGGGCGGCGACCCTGTCCGGCGGCGAAAAACGGCGGCTGAATATCGCCATCGGTCTGCTGGGCGACCCGAAAATCATGCTCTTCGACGAGCCGACGGTCGGGCTCGACACGCGCATCCGCCAGGAACTGCTGGCGGAGATAGGGGCCTTGAAGCAGCCGGGCCGGGTGATTGTCTACACCTCGCACTATCTGGATGAAATCGAACAAGTCTGCGACGAGGCGGCCATTCTCCACCAGGGGCATGTCCGGGCCTTTTTCGGGCGGCAAGAGCTGCGGCGCGGCGAGCAGAGCCTGGAAAAGCGCTTCCTCGCAATCACGGAGCAACCATGACCCGGCTGGCGGCGCTGACCAAAAAAGAGTTTCTGCTCGTGCTCCGGGACCGCAACGCCCTGCTGGCCCTGTTTGTCCTGCCCGCGATCTTCATTCTGATCATGAGCCTGGCCCTGCGCGACACCGCCGACGGCAAGGCGGCCCTGCTGACCTACGCCTTCAGCGGACCGGCCGACGACCGGCTCGCGGCCCTGTTGGCAGAGGGCGGTCAGGCGCGGGCGGCGCAACCGGGCGAAACCGCCCAGTTCGTCCTGACGCGGGAAGATGGCGGCAGGATCACAGTCATGGTCGATTACCGCGTCGAGTCCCAGGCCCTGGCCCTGTTCCGTTCGCGGCTCGCCCTGGCCCTAGTGCGCGTGCAACTGGCGGAACTGACGGAACGGTTCGGCGCGGCCGGCCTTGATGGCGCAACCGAGGCGGAGATGGTCTCGTTCGCCTGGAACGGGGTCCGCGCCGCCCGCCCCTCGCCCAGCCAGCAGAGTGTGCCGTCGTGGATCATCTTCGGCATGTTCTTCGTGGTCATTCCCCTGTCCAACGTTTTTGTCGCTGAACGGCGGCAGAACACCCTGGCGCGGCTGCGCGGCATGGACATCGGTTTTCCCCTGGTCCTGGCCGGAAAAATTCTGCCCTATTTTGTCATCAACCAACTGCAAACCGCGCTCATGCTCCTGACCGGCATCTACCTGACCCCGCTCTGCGGCGGCGAGGCGCTCGTCATCGCCGGTTCGCTGTGGGGCCTGGCGCTCATCTCGGCGGCGGTCAGTTGCAGCGCCATCGGCGTGGCCCTCCTGATCGCCGCAATGGCGCAAACCGCCGAGCAGGCCGGCACCCTGGGCGGCATCGTCAATGTCCTGCTCGGGGCGATCGGCGGCATCATGGTGCCGAAATTTCTCATGCCCGAATTCATGCAGCGCCTGGCCATGCTCTCGCCCATGTCGTGGGGGCTGGACGGGTTTCTCAAAATTTTCGTCAAGGGCGAGGGGCTCCAGGCGGTGAGCGGCGAAAGCGCGCTGCTTTTTTTATTCGGCCTGACGCTCATGACCCTGGCGATGGCGGTTGCGCGCCACAGGGAATAACAGGAGGACAAACGGTGGACAGCGCGGACCAGGCGGATTTGCAAAGACAGTTGAAGGAAATGGTGATCGAGGAGTGCGGCCTGACAATCGCGCCGGCGGCGATTGACGACGATTGCGACCTGTTTGCGCCGGACAGCGGTCTGGTGCTCGACTCCATCGACGCCCTGCAGATCTCCATGGGCCTGCAACGGCGCTTCGGTCTGCGGATCACCGACCCCAAGGAGTTCCGTCGCCGCGCCTCGACCATCAGGCAAATGGCCCAATCCGTGTTTGAGTCGCGCGCGGACCAGGGGTGATCCCCGCGCCGCGCGCCATGCCGCCAAGCCACCTCCATGACCCGGCGAACCGTCCCGTCCCTGTTGAATATCGACCGGAAAGACGCTATGTTTCGTGCCGTTGTTTCCGGCGGCAGGCGTTGCCAACCAGCACTTGACCTCCTGGAGGA
>WQUH01000181.1 GCA_009782165.1 Pseudomonadota bacterium
TTGCCATGCAGCAATTGCAGGAAACTGTTATCAAAATACTGGATCAGATCCGCCCGACCTTGCAGCGGGATGGCGGCGATGTCGAGTTCGTCGGCATCGGCCCGGATCAGGTGCTCAAGGTGCGGCTCACCGGAGCCTGCCAGGGTTGCCCCATGTCCCGCATCACCCTGAAGGAGGGAATCGAGAAGTTTGTCAAAAGCGAACTTCCGACCATCCGGGCCGTAGAGGCGGTCGAATAGCGGCTATGCCCATCGGTTTTGTCGAAAGCCTGCTCTGGCTGAGCCTCAACGTCTACCACGAGTCCCGAGGCGAACCGGAAATCGGACAGCTTGCCGTGGCCCACGTCACCCTGAACCGGGCCATGGAAGATGACAAAAGCATCCCCGACGTCATCTTCGCTCCCAAACAATTCAGTTGGACCTCCCATAAAAAAAGCTATGCCCCGCTGGAGATCAACCCGTTCCAGGAAAGCCTGCGGGTTGCCCTCAAGGCGATGACCACCCCGGATTTCACCAAGGGGTCGACCTATTACCACCATGTCGGCATCGCGCCGGGATGGGCCGCGGACAAGGTCTACACCGGCCGCTACGGTTCCCACAAGTTTTACCGCCAGAACGATCCGACCATTTCGGCCGCCAACTTCTGACATCGCCGCCCGCACGGCCGCAATCGCCAGACGCAGCGCACCCGCAGCGCGTGGTTGACAAACCCTCGTCTCTCGCTTATAAACCGAAAATCAATCGCTAGGGGTGCAATCCTGCTGAGAGGAAACCATCCAACCCTAAGAACCTGATCCGGGTAATACCGGCGAAGGGAAGCGGCCCGACAACGATCTCCGGACATTTCCGGTCCTCCGACCCAGCCGCCGCTTGCCTTCCTGTTCAGGGCAACCGGCTTTTTTTTTGGGTGAGATCCATGGACATCGTCATCAACGGCACGACAGAAACCGTCCCTGCCCGCACCATTGCCGACCTGGTGGCCTGCAAGGGCCTGGCGGCCGAGTCCCTGGTGGTGGAGTTGAATCAGCGGATTGTCAAACAGGAGCAGTGGCCGCAAACCCAACTACAGGCCGGCGACCGGCTGGAACTGCTCAGTTTTGTCGGTGGAGGCTGAACCATGACGACCGATGATGCGCTGCACCTGGGCGGGGTGCGTTTTACCAACCGCCTGTTCACCGGGACCGGAAAATTCGCGGCCAACGCCCAGATCCCCAGGATGCTGGCTGCCAGCGGCTCGCAGATGATCACCGTGGCCCTGCGGCGGATCGATGCCCAGGCCAGCCAGGAGAACATCCTGGCCTTCATTCCCAAGGATGTGACCCTGCTGCCCAACACCTCGGGCGCGCGGACCGCCGAACAGGCGGCGCGCATCGCCCGCATCGCCCGCGAGGCCGGGTGCGGCGACTTCATCAAGATCGAGGTGATCACCGACATGAAGTATCTGATGCCGGATAACTGGGAGACCCTGAAGGCCACCGAGATCCTGGCCAAAGAGGGCTTTGTGGTCCTGCCCTATGTCCTGCCCGACCTGCCCCTGGCCAAACGGCTGGAAAACGCCGGCGCGGCGGCGGTGATGCCGCTGGGCTCCCCCATCGGCACCAACCGGGGGCTGGAGACCAAACCCCTGATCGAGATGCTGATTGAAAACTGCACCGTGCCCATCGTGGTCGACGCCGGCATCGGCCGGCCGTCCCAGGCCGCCGCCGCCATGGAAATGGGGGCCGACGCAGTGCTGGTCAACACCGCCATTGCCACCGCCGCCGACCCCGAGACCATGGGCCGGGCCTTCGATCTGGCGGTCAGGGCGGGCCGGACCGCCTATCTCGCCCGCCTGGCCGAGGAATCGGCCCTGGCCCGGGCCTCGTCGCCGCTCACCGGCTTTCTCGACGACTGAGTATCCGGGAAGGAGAAATACAAAAAATGTCCTATCGTGCGACCGTCGAACAGTACCAGGGCTTTGACTTCGAGCGCTTCTTCGCCCAGACCACCGCCGCCGATGTCGACCGCGCCCTTGCCAGAGACAAACCGGGCGTCATGGATTTCCTCACCCTGCTCAGCCCCGCCGCCGCGGGCTGCCTGGAGGCTATGGCCCGCAAGGCGCATCGGTTGACCGTGCAGTATTTCGGCCGCACCATCCAGATGTTCATTCCGCTCTACATCTCCAACCACTGCACCAACCACTGCGCCTACTGCGGCTTCAACCACAACAACCCGATCCTGCGCCGCAAGCTCAGTCTGGCTGAAATCGAAGCCGAGGCCCGCGCCATCGCCGCCACCGGCATGCAGCACATTCTGTTTCTCACCGGCGAGGCCCCGCGCCTCACCCCGATGGCATACCTGGTGGATGTGGCCCGCCTGCTCAAACAGCACTTCGCCTCGGTGGCCGTCGAGATTTATCCGCTTGAGATCGAGGAATACCGCCAACTCCAACAGGCCGGGGTTGACGGCATGACCCTGTTTCAGGAAACCTACGACCAGGCGGTGTATGCGCGGGTCCATCGGGCCGGCAGAAAAAAGAACTACCACTGGCGGCTCGATGCCCCGGAACGGGCGGCCCAGGGCGGCATGCGGGTGGTCAACATCGGTCCCCTGCTCGGGCTGGCCGAACCGCGCCGCGAGATCTTTTTCACTGGCCTCCATGCCCGCTATCTGGAGGACAGCTACCTGGACACCGAGGTGGCGGTCTCGCTGCCGCGTTTCAACGCGGCCGAGGGCGACTTTCACCCCGATTTCCACGTGGACGACAAAACCTTTGTCCAGTTCATGACCGCGCTGCGCATCTTCCTGCCCCGGGCCGGCCTGACCATTTCCACCCGAGAGAGCGCCGCCTTCCGCGACCGCATCCTGCCGCTGGGCGCCACCCGCTATTCCGCCGGTTCCAGCACCGGGGTCGGCGGCTACACCGAGATTCGGGTGGACCAGACGCCCCAGTTCGAGATCACCGACGACCGCGGCGTGGCCGAGGTCAGCGCCGCCATCGCCGCCCTGGGCTACCAGCCGGTCTTCAAGGATTGGGACCGGATCGGATGACGGTGGCAATCGCACCAATCGGCATTGCCGGCGTGGGCGGCATCGGCTCCAACGTGGCGGTCAACCTGGTGCGCAGCGGCATCGATTTTCTGCGGATCGTCGATTTCGACCGGGTGGAGACATCCAACTTGAACCGTCAGTTTTATTTTGCCGACCAGATCGGCCAACCCAAGACTGAGGCGCTCAGCCACAACCTGCGCCGCATCCGGCCCGATCTGCGGATCGAAGCCGTGCTTGCCCGGATCGATGCCGGCAACTGCAAGGCGATCTTTGCCGGCTGCGATCTGGTGGTCGAAGGTTTTGACCGCCCGACCGACAAAAAGATGCTGCTGGAACTGCTGGGCGAAGACCGGATCGTGGTCTCGGCCTGCGGCATCGCCGGCAGCGACCTGGCCGCCATCCGCACCCGGCGGCTCGGAACCGGTTTCATTGTCGGCGATTTTGCCGCCGACTGCGCCGATGCGCCGCTCTTTGCCCACAAGGTCGGCGCCATCGCCAGCCACATGAGCGCGATTATCCTTCACCTTCGAGGACTGACCCATGATTGCCCCAACCGCTAACCCCGCCCTTCCCCCCGGCATCTACGGCATCACCGCCGAAAAGTTTTCCGTTGGCCGCACCAACGTCGAGGTGGCGCGGGCGATGATCGCCGGCGGCATCCGCCTCATCCAGTACCGGGAAAAACGGCCGGACAAGAGCTTCGCCGTCATGCTGGCCGAATGCCGGGCCATCCGGGCCTTGACCCGCGAGGCCGGGGTGCTGTTCATTATTAATGACTATCCGGACCTTGCGCTGCTGGTCGATGCCGACGGCGTCCATGTCGGCCAGGACGATTTTCCGGTGCCCGAGGTCCGTCGCCTGCTCGGCCCCGGCAAACTGATCGGGCTCTCCACCCACGAGCCCGCGCAGGCCGTTGCCGCGGTCGCCGCCGGCGCCGACTACATCGGAGTCGGGCCGATTTTCAGCACCCAGACCAAGGACGATGTCTGCGCCCCGGTGGGGCTCGGCTACCTCGACCATGTGGCCCGCACCTGCCCCCTGCCCTTCGTGGCCATCGGCGGCATCAAGGAACACAACCTCGGCGAGGTGGCGGCGCATGGCGCCAAGACGGTCTGTCTGGTCACCGAGATCGTCGCCGCCGCCGACATCGCCGCCACGGTCCGGAGGCTGCAAACGCTTTGCCTCCTCACCGCCA
>WQUH01000182.1 GCA_009782165.1 Pseudomonadota bacterium
ATGCCCGGGGGATTGTCTACAAGTATCTGGACGGCGCCACGCCCACCAAGGAACGCCAGGAGCAGGTGGAAAGTTTTCAGGCGGGCGAGGGGGATCTGTTCCTGATCAGTCTGAAGGCCGGCGGCCTGGGATTGAACCTGACCGCCGCCGATTATGTCATCCACATGGATCCCTGGTGGAATCCGGCGGTGGAGGATCAGGCCGCCGACCGGGCTCACCGGATCGGCCAGAAGCGGCCTGTGACCGTATACCGCCTGGTCACCGCCAACACCATCGAGGAAAAAATCGTGCGTCTCCACCAGGAGAAGCGCGATCTGGCCCACTCGCTGCTCGAGGGGGCCGATGTCAGCTCGCGGATCAGCGCCGAGGAGTTGCTCGAACTGATCCGCGCCAACTGATCAATCTTCCCCCAAGCCCCGCAGCGGCGCCATCACCCCGACCAGTTTGGCCGGCAGTTTGGGGATGCCGCTGATCAGAGACACCAGCACCGAAGCCGCATAGGGAATGGCCTGGATCGCCAGGACCGCGCTCCAGATGCGGATGTCGAGCATGTCGCTGTCCTTGCGCATCAGCACCCCGACGATGGCCAGCACCAGGGCGACGACGAACAGCAGTTCCTCGCGGGCATCGCCCAGGGCCTTGACGATGGCATTGGCCCGGGCGTTTTTCGGGGTCCGGAAAAAGCCGATCCGGCGGGTGATGAAACCGGTGAGCATGGCCCGGGCGATGGTGTGGGAGAGGGCCAGGCCGGCGAGTCCCGCCGCCAGACTCTGCCGGCGGGTGGCGGTCACCCTGGAGCGGTAGAGAAAAAACATCTTGAGACTCTTGAAGAAAAACAGGCTCACCGGCAGGGAGGCAAAGGCAATATGGGGCGGCGACAGATAGTCGGGAAAGAAAATCATGCCCCATGACCAACCCAGGGCCAGGATGTTGAACAGCATGTTGATCCCGTCGGCGAACCAGGGCAGCCATCCGGCCAGGAAGTGATAGCGCTGGCCGCGGGTGAGCCGGGTCTGTTCCAGGCCGAACATGGTCATCATGTGATGGCGGAGGATGAGCACCGAGCCATAGGCCCAGCGAAACCGCTGTTTCTTGTAATCGAGGAAGGTGTCCGGCATCAGCCCCTTGCCGAAGCTGTAGGGCGTATAACTGGCCGCATACCCTTTCTCGAAGATCCGCAGGCCCAGCTCCGCATCCTCGGTGATGCACCACTCGGCCCAGCCGCCCACCTCATCCAGCACCCGGCGCCGGACCATGGTCATGGTGCCGTGCTGGATGATGGCGTTGCGCTCGTTGCGGGTGACCATGCCGATCTGGAAAAAGCCGCGGTATTCGGCCAGGCACATGGCCTTGAAGGCGTTCTCGTCGCCGTCGCGGTAGTCCTGGGGCGCCTGGACGATGGCCATGTTCTCGTCGGCGAACTGGGGCACCAGGGAGCGCAGCCAGTTGGGTTCGACCACGTAATCGCTGTCGATCACCGCCACCACTCCGGCCTCGGGATCGGTCTGCCGCAGGGCGTAATTGAGGGCCCCGGCCTTGAAGCCGGCCAGCGGATCGACATGGAAGAAGCGAAAGCGCGGCCCCAGGCTCTGGCAGTGGGCGGCAACCGGCTCCCAGACCGCCGGATTCTTGGTGTTGTTGTCGATGACCAGCACCTCGAAGCGCGGATAATCGAGGGCCGCCAGGGCATTGATCGTTTCGATCATCATGTCCGGCGGTTCGTTGTAGGCAGGCACATGGACCGAGACCATGGGCAGGGTCTCGTCGGCCGCCGCTTCGGGCGGCGCCGGCGGCGGCAGCCGCCGCCATTTCGCGATCCACAGCGATTCCGCCCATTCGTGCGCCTCGGTCAGGATGACCAGGATGGCGCCGGTGGCGGCAAATAACAGAACAATCCCCACCAGCATGGTGGAGGCGGTCATGTACTGCTGCTGGAAGTCGTAGACCATCCAGACGGCGAAGGTCGTGATGGCGTAGGCGACGATGGCGAGAAAGCCTCGGCCCCGGTGGAGGAGCCCCCGGCTGTCCCGGAACAGCGCCAGCAGCAGCAAAACCGCCAGGATAATGCTGATCACCGCCAGCTCGCGCCATTTGGGGATCCGGATGATCGGCTTGATCAGTTCAAATTTCAGTTCCCGGTCATTGTTGTACACGCCCCACAGGCTGCCGGCCTCTCCTTCCAGATCCTTTTTCCAGATCTGGTCGAAGGCTTCCATGATGTAGTAGGTATAGTTGTTTTTTTCGGCCACATCGAGAAAGCGGCGGAGGAACTTGGCCTGATTGGCCGGGCTGGCCACGGCCTTCTGGCGGATGCGGCCGCCGCTTGGCCACCCCACCTCGGAGATGACGATCTCTTTGCCGGGATAGCGCTCTTTGAGTTCGTTGTAGCGCATCACGCAATAGTCGACCGCCTCGTCCACGGGAATGCCCTCCCAATAGGGCAGAAAATGGACGGCGATGAAATCGACATGCTCGACCAGTTGCGGATACTGGAGCCAGACATGCCACGGTTCGGCGGTGCTCACCGCCGACGCACCGGTGGCCTTCTTGACCGCGTCGAGATACTCGATCATCTGGTTCACGCTCTGATCGGCCCGGAGAATCACCTCGTTGCCCACCAGCACCCGGACAATGTTGCGATAGTTCTCCTGATAGACCTTGATCAGCTTGGCGATCTCCTGCTCATTTCTCTCGGCGTCGGGGGTGATCCAGGCCCCGAGCGTGACATTGAGGCCGCGGGCTGCCGCCAGCTTCGGGATCTCGGCCAGGTTGTCCTCCACGGTGTAGGCCCGCACCGCGTGGACATCGCCGGCCAGGATGGCGAGATCCCGGTCGATCTGCTCGACGGTCGGGTAAATCCGCTTGCTGGGCGATTGTCCCTCCCGAAAGGGGGAGAACGAAAATCCCTGAATCTTGGACGGCCAGGATGGCTCCATGTCGGGCGTGTTGACCACTTTCCACAGGAGCAGGGCAAGGCATCCCATGATGATGGTTATGATCAGACCGGAACGGTTCATAGGGGGCGCATGGTGTGAGGAATGAGGAATATGACGCCTGCGGACGCGGACAAGGGCATCGGGTGCGGCATACCGCGCCGGCGCGGCGACAGGGTGTGCGATGATTAAATGAAAAGCCTGGGACAGTCAAGAGGCATCTTGCCGAATCGCGCTGGAGGGCAGCGCTATGATCTGGCGGATTTATGGCGCTAATGTCGGGCAGCGGACGGCGCCCGCCTCGAGGCCGGCAGGTTCGCCGGGACAAGGATCATGGCCTGTTGACGGCCTTGGCGCACGCCAGGACTCGACAGGGAAAACAGCTTATGGAATGACACGCCAACGGTTTTTCCGTTAGGAAGACGAATCGTTTCCGGCGGGATGCCGGGATGGCGCGACCGTCATCCCGGCAGGGCAAGCTGGGGAACTGCGTACTTCGCACACGTCAACACATCGTCTGGTTACAATGTTGACTTCATGTTCGCTCTGGACATGGAATTGCGGAAATGTTGCAGCATCCGGATATGTTTGCGCTCTTCATCGGCGCACCGGTGGACGCTGGCGCGTTCGGCCTCGGGCACCAGGGGTTCCAGCTCGATAAAGAACAGCAGGGTGTCTTTTTCAAAACGCACCGCTCCCCGCAGGGGATGCGCCATCATCTCGTCTTCATGGCCTGGCAAAAACAGGGCGTGAGAATCGAGCAAGCCCTGCACGTAGCTCAGGTACTCCTCGTCGGTAACGCCGACCGGCAGCTCCAATCCCCCGATCCGTTTCAGCATTTCGGCAAAAATACCTTCGTGCCGCTGCTCTTCCTCGGCCATAAAGTTGAAAAAATCCTTTGCCTCCTGCTCGGTGGCTTTTTCCTGCACTCTCCGGTAAAAGGCGTAGCCGCGACGTTCGATTTCCAAGGCGGCGGCGACGGCGTCAGCCGCTTTGACAAAACTGGCCATGTGCTCTCCTCTGGTTGGTAAAGGGTGACAAAAGATTTTTCCGGCATGTGCCGCAAATGTACCGCACTTTCTTGCCCAGGCACAAGCAATTATTCGCCCTGCCGTCAGAAGTTAGCGCGCAATTCCGTTGCCAATACAATTGCATTTATCTATAGGTATTCAATACGAGAGGAAACGTCATATCCAAAAAAGTCATGCTGCGCGGAGACGTCAGGCGGAGACGCGGAATCCATTCATTGCCAATGCGACACCGATTGCATTGATGGTGGGCAGGGCAGATG
>WQUH01000183.1 GCA_009782165.1 Pseudomonadota bacterium
CCGGGCATCGGCACCGCGCCTGCGACGGCGGACTTGGTTCTGGCGCTCTACCGCGCCTATTCCGGCCCCTTGGTGGTCGATGCCGACGCGCTCACCATCCTGGCCGCCCATCCGGATGTGCTCCGCAATCCGCCAGGGCCGAGGGTTTTCACTCCCCATCCCGGCGAGATGGCCCGGCTGCTCGGCGCATCGGTCGAAGCGGTGCAGGCGGACCGGCTCAAAGCGGCCCGATGGCTCGATGGGCCGGGCGGCCACGGCCCGGCCGGGCGGCCGCCCATGATCACCGTGCTCAAGGGGGCGGGGACCGTGATCGCCTCGGCCGACGGCGGCTGGGCGATCAACGCCTCCGGCAATCCCGGCATGGCTGCCGGCGGCATGGGCGATGTCCTGGCCGGCATCGTCGGCGGTCTGCTGGTGCAGGGGTACGATCCCTGGCATGCCGCCTGCCTCGGAGCCTGTCTCCACGGCCTGGCCGCCGACCGTCTGGCCGCCGACCGACCCTGCGGCTACACCGCCACGGAAGTGGCCGGCCAACTGCCGTACCTCTTTGGCGCGCTTACCCCCTCATCGCAACAGGAGAAGCCATGCTCACAGCACAAGACATCATGACCCGCGAGGTGATCACGATCAAGGAAAGCGCCACGGTGCGGGACTTGGCCGCGCTCCTGCTCACCAGCAACATCAGCGGCGTGCCGGTGGTCGACGACAGCGGCCGGGTCATCGGCGTGGTCACCGAAAGCGATCTGATTTTTCAGAACAAGAAGGTGCATCTGCCCACGGCCTTCGCCCTGTTCGACGCCTTTGTCTTCCTCGAGCGGCCGGGCAAGATGGAGCAGGA
This sequence comes from Pseudomonadota bacterium, assembly GCA_009782165.1. GTDB lineage: Bacteria > Desulfobacterota > Desulfobulbia > Desulfobulbales > Desulfobulbaceae > Desulfobulbus. Next base: position 839 of record WQUH01000183.1, read on the forward strand.
ACTGAAAAAGATGGCGGGTTCTCTGGTCGGCGATATCTGCACCCGCGACCCGGTGTCCGTGACCCCGGAAACGGAACTGGATGAACTGGCCACCCTGATGGCCGAGATAAAGGTGCACACCCTGCCGGTGATCGCCGAGGGGCGGTTGGTGGGCGTAATCGGCAAGTCGGATATCATCCGCACCATCGCCCAGGGGATGTAGGGCTATTCGGTGTAGAGCTGCCAGCAGTTGCGGCCTTTTTTCTTGGCCTCGTACATGGCGATGTCGGCATGGCGGAGCATGGTTTCCGCATCCTGGCAGTCGAAGGGAAAGACCGAGACGCCGATGCTGGCGCCGATGAAACAGACGTGGTCGCCCGCCTCGATCGGCTCGTTGAGCGATTCGATCACCTTCTGCGCCACCAGGACGGCGCCGTCGATGGCCTCGGTGCTTTCCAGGAGGATGACGAACTCATCGCCCCCAAGCCGGCACACCGAATCCGAGGTGCGCAGGACGCGGCGCAGCCGTTCGGCCACCTGCATCAGGACGATGTCGCCGACGCCGTGACCGAACTGATCGTTGATCGGCTTGAACCGGTCGAGATCGATGAACAGCAGACAGAGGATACGGCTGTAGCGCCGGGCCAGGGAGATGGCCTGGGGCAGCCGCCGCCGGAAATAGTTGCGGTTGGGAAGATTGGTGAGCGGGTCGTGATTGGCCATGTAGCGGATCAGCTCGGCCGCCTCCTGCCGCTCGGTGACGTCCACGAACACCAGTACTCCGCCGATCAGCCGGTGCCCCTGACGGATGGGCGTTGAACGGAAATCCACCGGAAAGCTGGTGCCGTCCTTGCGCAGCATCCTGGCTTCGTCGAAGTAAATCGTGGTCTTGTTGTCCGGCTGGGTGAAATACGGGCAGCAATCCTCGGAAAAGTCTTCGCTGCCGGGCAGGGAAATCTTGAACACTTCCCAGTACTCATGTCCCCTGACTTCCCTGATGCCGCAGCCCAGCATCTTCAGGGCGGCGGGGTTGATATAGCTGACCTTCCCCTTGTCGTCCACCCCGCAGATGCCGTTGGCGGCGGAATCCAGGATCATCTCGTAGTTGCGGGACAACAGCTCCAGCTCCTGTCTGGCCCGATGCGCCCCCAGGATATAGCGGATACGGTTTTTGAGCACCGGCCAGCGCAACGGCTTGCGGATATAATCGACCGCGCCGGCGCTGTAGGACCGTTCGACACTCTGTTCATCGTCAAGGGCGGTCACCATCAGGACCGGCGGCGGATCGGTCATGGAGGAGCGGACGTGCTCACACACGCTCGGGCCGTCGATTCCCGGCATGGCGATATCGAGAATCACCAGGTCAAACGGCTGCTCCGCCAGCTTCTCCAGGGCCTCGTGCCCATCCTTGGCTTCGACCACAGCATAGTCCTCGCCCTCCAGGAACTGGCGGATGAGCATACGGATGACCTCGTCGTCATCGACGACCAAGATGTCAGGTGTGGAGCCACCGAGCAAAGAAACCGTCATAACCAAAAACAGGAAGAGGGGAGGAACTGTTCGTTACTATTTCTAACTATTGTATAAATCACCAGAAATTAATCAAGCAATTCAGCAAAAAAACGCTTCACCCGGTCGATGGAGCGGATAATCTGGCCATGAACCTGGTCGATCTGCTGCAGATTGCCGCTCTTGCCCATCTGCTCAGCCAACTGACACAGGTGCGCCAGCTCCTCGGCCCCGAACTGGCTGCTGCTTCCTTTCAACGTATGCGCCACCTTGTTGACGGCCTCGGCATCTCTGGCCCGCACCGCCTGTTCCAGTTCGACGAGACGCCGGTCGAGCGAACGCAGGAAGACATCCACCGCCGGCATGATGTTGCCGACATTTTCGCGCAGACGCCGCAAAACCATTTCGTTGATGGCCACCGGCGCCGACAGATCGGCGGCGGTCTCCTTTCCGGATCCCGGAACGATATTGGTGCGCAGCTCGGGCAGCCAGCGGGCAAGCACCGCCTGGAGCTTGTTGAAGTCCAGCGGCTTGATCAGATAGCCCACCATGCCCACTTCCTGGCACCGTTTCTGGGTGGCGGCCGTGGCATCGGCGGTCAGGGCGATGACAGGCGGAGCCGGGCGTCCGTGCTGTTCCGCCTCCTCGAGAATGACCTGGGTGGCGGCGAAACCGTCGAGCACCGGCATCTGGCAGTCCATGAAAATCAGATTGAACCGGTGGGCCCGGCACAGGTCGACAGCCTCCTGCCCGTTGCAGGCCATGGCGATGACGGCATCGGTCCGGCGAAAGGTCTCCGCCATGACGACGCGGTTGGTGTCTTCGTCGTCGACGATCATGATCCGCAATTTGGGCGGTGGGGCGGCGGCAGGCAGCGGCAAGGTTCCAGCCGCGTCCCTCGAGCCCGCTGCGGCCGTTTGGGCCGCGGCTCCGGCCGGAAGAACCGCCACGGCCACGGCTTCGGGCTTTTCTCGCGCCACCGGCAGGGAGACCACGAACCAGAACATGGAGCCGCGCCCGTGTTCGGACTGGACCCCAAAGGTGCCGTCCATCAGCTTGATCAGCCGGGCGCAGATCGACAGCCCCAGACCGGTGCCGCCATAGCGATGGGCCGAGGTATCGCTCACCTGGCTGAACGGCTGAAACAGCTTGTCGATCGATCCGCGCGGGATGCCGATCCCCGAATCCTCCACCTCGAAGCGGATCCGGTCGCGTCTGCCATCCGCCTCTTCCCGGCTCACCCGCAGGGTAATCGTCCCCTGTTCGGTGAATTTGACCGCATTGCCGAGCAGGTTGACCAGTATCTGCCGCAGGCGGTAGCTGTCGCCCTGGTAGTGCTGCGCGAGTTCGGGATCGATATCGGCGATGACCGTCAAGCCCTTGCTCTTGCCGGTTACCCGGTACAGCGACAGCAACTGCTCGACCAGGCCCCGCAGGTCGAAGGGTTCGATATCCAGGACCATCTTCTCCGCCTCGATCTTGCTGAAATCGAGCAGGTTGTTGATCAGGGTGAGCAGGCTTGCGGCCGAGGTGCGGATCAGTTGGGCAAAATACTTTTGCCGGGGACGCAGTTCGGTGTCGAGCAACAGCTCGCTGATCCCGATGACCCCGTTCATCGGGGTCCGGATCTCATGGCTGATCATGGCCAGAAAATCGGACTTGGCCTTGTTGGCGGAATCGGCCTGCAACGCCTTTTGCCGCAAGCCCTGGTTTTCCTTCTCCAACCGCTGGATCTCGGCCTCGAATGCCGGGCCGATCATGGTCAGAAAATCGGACTTGGTCTTGTCGGAGGATTCGGCCTGCCGCGTCCTTTGCCGCAGGATATGGTTTTCCTGCTCCAGTCGCCTGACTTCGGCCTCGAGTTCTGCAATCCGGGTTTGAGGGTGTTGGGACGGAC
>WQUH01000184.1 GCA_009782165.1 Pseudomonadota bacterium
GCCGGCGTGGCCATCGATTCGATCGAGGATATGAAGATCCTGTTCGACGGCATCCCGCTGGACGAGATGTCCGTCTCCATGACCATGAACGGCGCGGTTATCCCGATTCTGGCCATGTGGATCGCCACCGCCGAGGAGCAGGGCGTCTCGCAGGACCAGTTGAACGGCACCATCCAGAATGACATCCTCAAAGAGTACCTGACCCGCAACACCTACATCTACCCGCCGGAACCGTCCATGCGGATCGTCTCCGACATCATGGCATACAGCTCCAAGAATATGCCGAAATACAACACGATCAGCATCAGCGGCTACCACATCATGGAAGCCGGCGCCGACTCCGTGTTGCAGTGCGCCTTTACCCTGGCCGATGGCGTCGAGTATGTCCGCGCCGCCCTCAAGTCCGGCATGGACATCGACACCTTTGCCCCGCGTCTGAGCTTCTTCTTCGGCGTTGGCATGAATTTCTTCATGGAAATCGCCATGCTGCGCGCCGCGCGCTTTTTGTGGTACAAGCTGATGCAGCAGTTCAATCCGAAGAAGGCGCAGTCGTCCATGCTGCGGACCCACGTCCAGACTTCGGGCTGGTCGCTCACCGAGCAGGATCCGTACAACAACATCATCCGCACCACCATCGAGGCCATGTCGGCCGCCCTGGGCGGCACCCAGTCGCTGCACACCAACTCGTTCGACGAGGCCGTCTGTCTGCCGACCGATTTCTCCGCCCGCATCGCCCGGAACACCCAGATCATCATCCAGGAAGAGAGCCAGATCTGCCGGGTCGCCGACCCGCTGGGCGGTTCCTACTACATCGAGTGGCTGACCAACCAGATCGTGCAAGAGGCCGAGAAGATCATCAACGAGATCGAAGAGATGGGCGGCATGGCCAAGGCCATTGCCTCCGGCATGCCGAAGATGCGCATCGAAGAGTCCGCTGCCCGCCGTCAGGCCCGCATCGACCAGGGCAAGGACGTGATCGTCGGCGTGAACAAGTACCGGCTCAAAGACGAGAAGCTCGATTTCGACATCCTCGAGGTGCCGGATTCCGTCCGTCTCGAGCAGATCGACCGCATCAACCACATCAAAAAGACCCGCGATGCCGCCAAGTGTCAGGCGTGCCTCGATGCCATCACCAAGGCCGCGGCCGGCAACGGCAACCTCCTGGAAGTCGCCATCGCCGCCGCCAAAGCCAGAGCAACCGTTGGAGAAATTTCTGACGCCATGGAAAAAGTATTCGGCCGCTATGTGGCCACCACCCAGTGCGTATCCGGCGCGTACTCGTCCGAGTACAGCGAGGTCAGCAGCGATTCCGCCCAGGTCATCGAAGGACTGCGCAAGCGGACCAGCGATTTCATGGCCAAAACCGGCCGCCGGCCGCGTATCCTCGTCACCAAGATGGGTCAGGACGGTCATGACCGCGGGATCAAGGTCGTCGCCTCCTCCTATGCCGACCTCGGCTTCGACGTCGACATCAGCCCGATGTTCCAGACCCCGGAAGAGGCCGCCAAGATGGGCATCGAGAACGACGTCCATGTCATCGGCGCGTCCAGCCTGGCCGCCGGTCACAAGACGCTGGTGCCCGAACTCATCCAGGCCCTGCAGAAGAAAGGGGCCGGCGAGATCATGGTGGTTGCCGGCGGCGTTATCCCGCCCAGCGACTATCAGTTCCTCTACGATGCCGGCTGCAAGGGCATCTACGGTCCGGGAACCCCGATCACCATGTCCGCCGGCAAGGTTATGGACATGCTCGAGGAGAAATACTGCAAGTGAGCTGATCCAGTTCCTCACAGTGGCGTGAAGGCAAACGGACGGACGAAAATCCGTCCGTTTGCATGTCCGCCCAACGAAACCATCACCAATGATCCGATATGCATAAAGATCCCAGTTACTACATCCAGGGTGTGCTGGACGACAACCGCCTGATGCTTGCCCGGACCATCACCCTGATCGAAAGCATTCTTCCCGCCCATCAGGAGATTGCCAAGCATGTCATCAACGAGTTGCTTCCCCACACGGGCCGGGCGGTGCGCCTGGGGATCACCGGGGTGCCGGGCGCGGGCAAGAGCACCTTCATCGAAAGTTTCGGCACCATGCTGACCACCCTGGGCCACAAGGTGGCGGTTCTGGCCATCGATCCCAGCTCGACCCGCAGCGGCGGCTCCATCCTCGGCGACAAGACGCGCATGGAGCGGCTGGCGGTCAACGAGATGGCCTTCATCCGCCCGTCCCCGTCCGGCGGCAGCCTCGGCGGCGTTGCCCGCAAAACCAGGGAAACCATGTTGCTGTGCGAGGCGGCCGGATTCGACGTCATCATTGTCGAAACAGTCGGGGTGGGCCAGTCGGAAACCACCGTCGCCTCGATGGTCGATTTCTTCCTGGTGTTGCAGATCTCCGGCGCCGGCGACGAGCTCCAGGGCATCAAGAAGGGCGTGCTGGAGGTTGCCGATGCCATTGTGGTCAACAAGGCGGACGGCGACAATGTCACCCGGGCGAAACTGGCCAAACGCCAGTACGAAACCGCGCTCCATCTGGTGACCCCCTCCTCGCCCAACTGGACCCCGCCGGTCATGACCTGCAGCGCCCTGGAAGAGACAGGGTTGTCGGATGTCTGGTCCACGATCAAGAATCACAAATCGATCATGACCGCCTCCGGCGAACTGGAGAAAAAACGCCGGGATCAGGCCATGAGCTGGATGTGGTTTCTGGTCAACGAAGGACTGGAACGCTGGTTTTACCAGCACCCCGAGATCCAGAAGCTGCTCCCCGGCATCAAACAGCGGGTCGAGGCGGGCACCATGGCGCCCACCCGTGCCGCCGACGAGTTGGTAACCATGCTCGGCAACGACCTGCTGCTGTAATCGACCCGTTTTCTTGTCTGCTCTGCCATGCCTTCCCCGCCGCATCCCGGCCGGGAAGGTTTTTTTATGCTCGATTTTTTGCCGCGGCAAGCCGCCTATGACGACCGACAACTATGACGACCGGCAACCGTGACGGCCACCCGCTTCGCCCGGTCGGCGCATCCCGGCCAGGCGCCATAAAACCCCTTGACGCTCACCACGGGGGAGAGTATAAACGGCAGACCGAAAAGCGGCCGCCTGCCGGACGCCTGACAGATCAGGCCCGGCCCCGCATGCGCTGCCACGGCCGCTTTTCGCTCGTCCCATGCTCATCAATGTGATAGCCGGGTCCCGGGCAACAAGGAGCCACAAACCCCGTCAGATCCGGAAGGAAGCAGCGGTAGTGTCCCTCCTTGTGTGTCCGGGGGCGCCCGGCTATCTTTTTTCACGGGTCGATCGCCGGCCGCAGCCGTGCCGGCGTATCCTCATATCCTCCGATTTTTGACCGCCGGTAGCCGCCGTGTCGTACCTTGTTCTCGCCAGAAAATCACGTCCACAGTGTTTTGCTGAAGTCGTGGGCCAGAAACCGGTGGTCCGCACCCTGCAAAACGCCCTCGCCCAGAACCGCGTCCCCCATGCCCTGATTTTCAGCGGCGTCCGCGGCACCGGCAAAACCACTTTGGCCCGCATCATGGCCAAGGCCCTGAACTGCGAACAGGGGCCGGCGGCGGAACCGTGCAACGCCTGCCGGTCCTGCCGGGCGATCACCGAAGGGAGCAGCGTCGACTTGCAGGAAGTGGACGGCGCATCCAACCGCGGCATCCAGGAGATCCGCGACCTGAAGGAAAAAATCCGCTTTCTCCCCACCAACTCGCGCTTCAAGATCATCATCATCGACGAGGTCCACATGCTGACCACCGAGGCCTTCAACGCCCTGTTGAAGACCCTGGAGGAACCGCCCAGCCACGTCTATTTCATGTTCGCCACCACCGAACTGCACAAGGTGCCGGTGACCATCCTGTCCCGCTGCCAGCGGTACGAACTCAAACGGATCGGCCACCGGGAACTGGCCGAACACCTCCTGCGTCTGGCGGAAAAGGAAGGCGTGCGGATGGAAGCGGCAGCGGTGGAGATGATCGTGCGCGAGGCCGGCGGCAGCGTCCGGGACGGGCTCAGCCTGCTGGACCAGATCTTTTCGTACTGCGGCGCGGAGGTGATGGCCGCCGATGTGGTCGAGGTGCTCGGCCTGGTGAGCCATCAACTGGTTGCCGATGTGGGCGCGGCCCTGCTGCGCGGCGACCTGGGCGCGGTCTACCCCCTGCTCGATGCGATGGCGGCCCACGGGGCGGACAGCAGACGGTTCGGCAACGACCTCCTG
>WQUH01000185.1 GCA_009782165.1 Pseudomonadota bacterium
TGGTCCCGGCGTACCGCCCATCCTCACAGGGGGCCGGGGACAAGCCGGTTCCGGCGCATCCTCCCCAATCCGCTCAACCCATGCACCACGCATAGGCGTTCTGGAACATCCGCAGCCAGGGGCTGACCGGCAGGTCGCGCATCGACTGGGGCAGCCAGTGGCACTGCCAGGGCAGGAAGGCCCGTTCGGGATGCGGCATCATCGCCAGATGGCGGCCGTCGGGCGAACAGATGCCGGTGAGGCCGCCGGGCGAGCCGTTGGGGTTGAACGGGTAGGCCTCGGTGGCTTGGCCGTCGTCGTCGACGAAGACCACGGCGGCCAGCCGCTCGTTCCAGACCCGGTCCCGGATCGCGGCATCGGGAAAATGCAGCAGACCTTCGCCGTGATCGACGTGGATGCCGAAGACCAGCCCGGCCATGCCCTGGAGCATGATCGCCTGGCTCGGCAGAACCTTGACCGTGGCCCAGCGGGATTCGAACCGGCCGCTCAGGTTGTGGATGAAGCGGGGCTGTCGCTCCGGCTCGATGCCCTGCCATGGCACCCAGCCGAGCAGGCCGAACAGTTGGCAACCGTTGCAGATGCCCAGGGTAAAGGTGTCCGGCCGGTTGTAGAATGCGTGGAACTGCGCCTGGAGGCGGGCATTGAAGCGGATGGTCGCGGCCCAGCCCTTGGCGCTTTCCGGCACGTCGGCGTAGGAAAAACCGCCCACCGCCGCAAGCCCCCGGAACCGGGCCAGGTCGATCCGGCCGGCCAGCAGGTCGGTCATGGTCACATCCCAGGGTTCGAACCCGGCGGCGTAAAAGGCGGAGCTCATCTCCCGGTCGGAGTTGGAGCCCTCGTCGCGGAGGATGGCCACCCTGGGTTTGTGGTCGCGCCGCAGGATGGCCGGCGCGGTGGCCTCGGGATTGAAGCTCAAAAAATATTCCGGGCCCTTGCGGTCGAAGATGTTCAATTTTTCCGCATCGGCGCAGGCAGGGGCAACCTGCAGCCGTTCCAGTTGGTAGCCGGTTTCCTCCCACCACTGGCGGAGCAGGATCATGGCGTCGTCCAAGACCAGATGGCCGTTGTACAGCACGGTGACCGCCTTTTTCTCTGTGCTGGCGCCCAGCGCCACGCAAGGCACCGTGGCCTGTTCGAATCGTTCTTTAACTTGGGCCAGATGCTCCCAGCCGCATTCGATCACCAGCCCGAGTTCTTCGGCAAACAGAGCCGAAAGGGCCGAACCCTGGCCGCTGAGCGCCAGATTGAGGCCGCAGTTGCCGGCAAAGGCCATCTCCAGCACCGTGGTGATCAGGCCGCCGTCGCTGCGGTCGTGACCGGCGTCGATCAGACCCTGATCGATCAGATCCTGCACCACGCCAAAGGCCCGCCTGACCAGCAGCGGGTCGTCCAGGTCCGGAACCTCGTCGCCGATCTGGCCGCAGGTCTGGGCCAGGGCGCTGCCGCCCAGACGGCGCCGGCCGGCGGCAAGATCGACCAGCAGCAGGGCGGAACCGGGGTTCTTGATGTCCGGGGTGACTTTCCGGCGGATGTCGGCCATGGCCGCGTACAAGGAAATCACCAGTTCGCGCGGCGACTTGACCACCTCGTCGCCCACCTTGGCCGCCATGGACAGGCTGTCCTTGCCGCCGTCCACCGCGATGCCCAGGGCGACCATCGCCGCGGCCATGGCCTCGGCGGCGTCGCGGAGGGCCGCGCCCTCGCCGGGCAGCTTTGGCGCCCACATCCAGTTGGCCGAGCACTTGACCTGTTCCAGATCCCTGATTTTGGCCCAGACCAGGTTGGTCAGGGCCTCGCCCACCGCCATCCGCGCCCCGGCCGCGGGATCCACCAGCATCTTGATCGGCTGCTCGCCGATGGCCGTGGCAATGCCGGTGTGGCCGAAATGGCTCTGCGCCGCCACCGCCACGTCGCCGACCGTCAACTGCAACGGCCCGCAACACTGCTGCTGGGCAATCAAGCCGGTCACCGCCCGGTCGACCTTGTTGGTCAAAAACCGCTTGGAGCCCACCGACACCAGCCGCAGCACCCGGTTCAGTGCCTCGCGCACGTCCAGATCCCTGGGCGGGACAAAGGGGGACAGGGGCGGACAGAGGCGGTTGTCCATGAAGGTCTTCTGGGGAATCTTGCCGAGCAGATGGGGGATCTCGATGTCCACCGGGGTCGAGTTGTCCAGACTGTCATGGACAACAAAGCGCAGGTCGCCGGTGACCTCGCCCAGGATTTCGCAGGCCACCTTTTCCCGCTCGCAGATGCGCTGGAAGCGCTCGATGTTTTCCGGGCCGATCAGCAGCCCCACCCGTTCCTGATATTCGGCCACGTAGATTTCCAAAACCGACATGGTCGGGTCGCCCACCCGGATGTTGCGGATTTCCACCCGGCCGCCGGCGTGCTCGACCAACTCCTTGAGCACGTTGGCCGGGCCGCCGGCGCCCTGGTCGTGGATGACGTCGATCAGGCTCAGGTCGCCCATCTCGTTGCAGGCGCGGATCACCCGGTTCATCTTCTGCTCCATCTCGGCGTCGCCCCGCTGGACCGCGTCGAAATCGAGCTTGGATTCATTTTCGCCCTGCATCATCGACGAGGCCGCGCCGCCGCCGAAGCCGACCCGGTAGGCCGGGCCGCCCACCTGGACAATCAGCATCCCCTTGACGGCCTGCTTTTTTTCCGTATGCCGGTCATCGATCTGGCCGATGCCGCCGGTGAACATGATCGGCTTGAGGAAGCCCCAGCGCTCGCCGTTGTCCAGGCGCAGGTCGAAGCTGCGGGTAAACCCCTGGATCAGCGGTTCGCCGAACTTGTTGCCGTAATCCGAAGCGCCGTTGCTGGCCTCGATCTCGATGTCCAGGGCCGACGCCAGGGTGTCCGGGCAGGCATAGTCGTGCTCCCAGACGAGCGGATAGCCGGGGATGCGCAGGTTGGCCACGCAGTAGCCGGCGGTGCCGGCCATGACCAGACCGCCCCGGCCGGTTCCCTGTACGTCGCGGATCCGGCCGCCGGCGCCGGTTTCGGCGCCGGGAAAGGGGGCGACGCCGGTGGGAAAGTTGTGGGTTTCGGCGGTGAGCAGCGGGTGGTAGCAGACCGTGGCCGCGCCGAGCGGGGAGGGTTGGCCGGGCTGTTCGGGCAGGAGCGTGGTCAGGGTGAAGCCCTCGATGACGCTGGAATTGTCCTTGAAGGCCACCTTGCTGCCCTTGGGGTTGGCAGCCAGGGTGTCGGTGACCACCTTGAACAGGGGCCTGTCGCAGGCCGTGCCGTCAATCACCTGTTTGCCGCGGAAAAAACCGTGGCGCGAATGCTCGGAGTTGGCGTTGTTGAGATCCATGATCTCGACGATGGTCGGGTTGCGGCGGCAGCGGTTGACGAAATAGTCGTGGTACAGTTCCCGGTCCCACTGATCCATGGAGATGCCGGGGATGTCGAGCAGGCCGTCCGGGCCTTTGCCCCGCAGATCGACCTCGTAGACCGGCTCCGGCTCGATGCCGGCGGCAAAGGTGGTGAGCGGCTCGGGGTAGACGCATTCGGTCATCCGGTCGTGGCGCTTGGCGGCAAAGGCGTCGATCGCTTCTCCCGCGGGCACGAGATAGCGGCGGGACCGTTCCACCCGGCTGACCGCCTCCAGACCGACCGCCCGGCAGATGGACACCATGTTCGACGACCAGGCGGTGGCGAAGTTGAGCCGGGGCCCGATCTCGACCACCCGCTCGCCGCTCAGGGTGGGGGCAGGGGTGACGGTGTCGATGAGGAAGCCGTCGGCCAGGATCAGGCGCAGCCGCTCGGTCTCGTCCGGCGCCAGCGCCCGGCTGGATTCGATGTTGAAACAGTAGGCAAAATCAGGCGTAAGCTGGCGATGGAGCTGGATGACATGAGAAGGCATGGCTGCTTGTCGGTGTAGGGTGCGAATGGGAAAAGTGTTGGGTGGATTCAGCGCAGAGCCGAAGGAGGGGCGATCTTTCTCGGCGCAACCGTGCCAACCTTACCAATGAACAGCACATTTTTCCGCCTCAAACTGTCCGCGCGGCCCGCTTTTTTTGTGGTCCGCCCTTGGCCTTACAGAAAACGGCCGCCGAAGAACGGGGCATGGTTGGAGGTGAAGTAGGGCGGGTCGCGGCGGAGGATGGCGGCGATGGGCGGCTGGCGCTTGAATTCGCGGTCGAGGAAGGTCCGCACCGCCCGCCGGTCCCAGCCTCGGGGGTG
>WQUH01000186.1 GCA_009782165.1 Pseudomonadota bacterium
TCCCGCAGGCTGGTGTTGCCGCAGCAGAGGATCAGATTCATAGTCAACGCTCCCGCAGGGCCGTGTATTTGGCGCGCAGCACAGGTTTCAGCAGATAGGAGAGAATGCTCTTTTTGCCGGTGAGAATATCCACCGAGGCCACCATGCCCGGCATGATGGGCAGGGGTTTGTCCTTGTCGCCCAGGTGGTTCTGTTTGGTGCGCAACCGCACCAGGTAGAAGTCATGGCCTTGCTTGTCGGTGATCGAATCGGCGCTGATGTGTTCGAGTTGCGCTTCCAGACCGCCGTAAATGGTGAAATCATAAGCCGTGAACTTGATCATGGCCTGTTGGTTGGGATGGAGAAAGGCGATGTCGGACGGCTTGATCCGCGCCTCGACCAGCAGGGTGTCTTCCAGGGGCACGATCTCGACCAGGTCCATGCCCGGCTGGATGGTGCCGCCGACGGTGTTGACCTTGATCTGGTTGATGGTGCCGTACACCGGGGAGCGGACAGCGGTGCGCTGCAAGCGGTCCATCAGGGCCTCGGCGTTGGCGCTGATGCCTTCCAGCTTGGAATAGGCCTCGTTCAACTCGGCCCTGGCCGTATTGAAAAAGGCGAGCCGTTCGTTTTCGATGGCCTTCTGGGCCTCGGCGATCTTGGATTCCACCTTGGGAATCGCAACCCGGGCGGCCTCGATATTGCCGTTCATCTCACTGGATTGCCGTTGCAGCCGCAGCACCTCGACCTGGGAGACCGCCCCCTGCGAAACCAGCGGCTTGGTCATGGCCAGCTCCCGTTGCAGCAGCCCTGAAGTCCTTGACAATTCATCCAGCCTGGAGCGCAGCTCGGTCAGTTCCTGCTTGCGCTGGTTCCACTGCTCCTGCAGGATTTGCAGTTTGGCGGCCAGTTGCTCCTTGCGCGAAGTGTACAGTTGCTGCTCGCGCAACCCGATCTCCGGCTTTTCCGTGACCACCTCCTCGGGCACGGCAAACGGCTTGTCCTTGGTTTCGGCTTCCAGCCTGGCAATCTGGGCCTTCAGCGACAGGTAATTGACCCGGCTTTCCTGGTAAGGGGCGGAAAATCTGGTTTTATCGATCTCCAGCAGCAACTGGTCCTTTTCGACGATGTCGCCGACCTTGATCAGCAATTTGTCGAGGATGCCGCCCTCCAGGTTCTGGACCACCTGGATCTGCTGAGACGGGATAACCTTGCCGTCGCCCCGCGTCACCTCGTCGATCTGGGAAAAGGAGGCCCAGAGGATGAAAAACAGGAAAAAGAGACCGGTCAGCCAGATAATCAGCCGGCCGCCGCGGGGATTCTGCAGCAGCAGCGTCGAGCGGATGTCGGTGGTCAGATCCGGGTCGGGTTCCGTCAGCCGGCGGAACATGCCGGGAGAGGCCGGCGGAGGAGTGGCGGGTGTTTGCTGTCCGTTCATGGTTGGGTGCGCCTACAGTTGAATCTGTCCGGTTCTTATGGCGGTCATGACTTGTTCGCGCGGGCCGTCGGCCACCACCACGCCGCTGTTGATGAGCACGATCCGGTCGACCAGATCGAGCAGCGAGCCGCGGTGAGTGATCAGGATAAAGGTCTTGCCCGGCAGCAGTTGCCCCAGGTTCTGCTTGAGCCGGGTCTCGCTGCGGCTGTCCATGGAACTGCTCGGTTCGTCGAAAACCAGGATGGGCGGATCGTGCAGCAGGGCACGGGCAATGGCGACGCTCTGCCGCTGGCCGCCCGAAAGGCCGCGGCCCTGCTCGCCGATCTCCAGATCAAACCCCTTGGGGTGTCTGCCGACGAATTCGCTGGCGCCGGAAAGCTGCGCGGCCCGGAGGATGCGGTCGTCTTCCACCTCCGGCGAGCCGAGGATGATGTTCTCCCTGATGGTGCCGCGGAACAGGGTGATATCCTGGGGGACATAGCCGACGAAGCGGCGCAGTTCGGCCGGATCGATCTGGCGGATGTCGGTGTCGTCGAGGGTGACCATGCCGCCGGTGGGCTCGTAGAGGCCGAGCAGCATTTTGCCCAGCGTGGTCTTGCCCGAGCCGATGGCGCCGATGATCGCGACCCGTTCGCCGGGTTCGATGCTCAGGGAGATATTGTTCAGCGCCAGGCCGGCCTGTTCGGGATACTGAAAGTTGACCTGCTCGAAGGCGATCTTGCCCCGGCACTCGGCCCGGTGCAGGAAGGCGCGGTCCGGCGGCCGTTCCACGGGCAGTTGCATGACGGCGTCCAGATCCATCAGGGCGGCCTTGGCCTGGTGGTAGCGGGTGGCGAGATTGACGACCTGGGACATCGGCGCGATGGCCTGGCGGGAGAGGATGAGCAGGGCGATGATGCCGCCCTGGGTCAGTTCGCCGGCCGCTATCCGGTAGACGCCCGCAATCACTGTCGCCACCGTGGCCAGGTTCATGACGAAGTCGGCAAAGTGGGTCACGGAGGAGGAAAAGATCCGGGACCGGCTGCCCCAGGTGGCGATAAAACTGACGGTTTCCTCCCAGGCGCGCTGGAACTGGCTTTCCGCGCCCAGCATCTTGACGGTTTCGATGCCGGCAAGTCCTTCGACCAGGATCGAGTTTTTCTGGGCCGATGCCGACAGGGATTGTTCCACCGCATGTTTGAGCGGTTTCTGCACGGCCAGAGCGAACAGCCCCATCATCAGCACGGCGCCCAGATGGATGCAGACGATCGGCCCGCCCAGCCAGCCGATGGCGACCAGACCCAGGAGCATGAAGGGCAGGTCGATGATGGCGGTAATCGAAAACGAGGTGATGAAGTCGCGGATCGTTTCGAACTGTTGCAGCTTCTTGGAAAACGCGCCCACCGATTTGGGCCGCACCTCGAGCCGCAGGCCGAGGACGTGTTCCAGCAGGGCCGCCGAGACCCGCAGGTTGGTCTTTCTGCCGGCCTCATCGATGAAGTATCCCCGCAGCCCCTTCAGAATCAGGTTGAAGATGTAGACCACGCCGATGCCGATGCCGAGAACCCACAGCGTTTCAAAGGCCAGGTTGGGGATGACCCGGTCGTAGACGTTCATGGTGAAGAAGGGGCTCGCCAGGCTGAAGATGTTGATCAGCAGCGAGGCCAGGAGCACGTCCCGGTAGATCCGCCAGGAGGAGAAGATCGGCCCCCAGAACCAGTGGGTGTCCTTGGGGAGGATCATCTGCCGCTGTTCGAGTTGCCGGTCTTTGCGGAACTTGGGCCGGACGAAAAAGGCAAAGCCGCTGTATCGGCCCTCGAGTTCGGCCAGCGGGAGTTCGGTCTCGCCCAGGCCGGTCTGCGGCAGGACAACGGTCGCCTGCTGCCGGTCTTGCTCGATGCCCACCAGCAGACAGGCCTGGCCGCCGTCGAGCAGCAGGACGGTCGGCAACTCGAGCGCGGACATCACGGCCAGGGGACGCCTGAGCAATCGGGCCGTCAGTCCGGCCCTGTCGGCGGCGCGGCTGAACAGATCCACGGTGAGACGGTTGTCCACCAGGGGCAGACCGGCGCGCAGCCCGGTACGGGAGACCGGCGCATTGTACAGTCTGCCGAGCTGGAGCAAACAGTCGGCGAGGGGATCGTCAACGGAGTCGGCCCCGGGATTCAAACGCCAGTTTTCGGGTTGCTGGCTGGGTTCTGTTGCATTCATGGCGTGGCGCACAGTCCGGTTGTGGAGCGGTCGAGATGTATGGTATGGTCATTCTAGCACAAGCAAATCCAACTCAACAAGAGGTTCATCGGAGCGGACAATGTTATATATCGAACGGGACGCGGACGGCGCCATTGCCGCCATCCACCGAGCCAAGGGGGAACAGCCGGAGCCGGGACGGGAACCCGCTTCTCTGTCCGATCCCGAAGTCATATCTTTTCTTAAATCCAACGAAGACGAGTTGCCGCCGGATTTGCAACTGCTCTCCTCGGACGCCACGATTGCGCGGGTGCTCGAGGATCTGGTCGATGTGCTGATCGCCAAAAAACTGATCCTGATCACCGACCTGCCGCCCCAGGCGCGGGAAAAGCTGCTCAACCGCAAGCGGCTCCGGGCCCAGATGGCCGATCAGCAACTGACGGTCGACGATATCCTCTGATTGGCTCCCTACTCCGGCGACACCGGTTCGGGCCGCTGGATCAGAAAACCCTGGACGGCATCGATGGGCAGGCCGGCGACGGCCTGCCACTGCTGTTCGGTTTCGATACCCTCGACCACCACCTTGATGTCGAGGCTGTGCGCCACGGTGCACAGCGCGTTGACAAAGAAGTGGCTGTCATCGTCAGTCTCCCGCAATTCATTGGTGATGCCCCGGTCGATCTTGACGTAGTTGGGCAGCAGGGAATTGAGATAGCCGAAATGCGAGAAGGCCTGGCCGAAATGATCGATGCCGATCCCATGGCCCATGGCCCTGATTTTCTGCGCAAAGGGCTTGATGAGGTGGAGAAAGCGAACCGCGCGGAATTCGGGGAATTCGATCTGGATCGACAGGCCGGAGTCGGCGCAGCGGCGCAACTGGCCGGAGAGCCAGGCCACGAACTCGTTGTCGGCCAGCGACAGCGGCGAGAGATTGATCATCACCTGCTGCGGGGCAAACCGTTTCGGCGGCAGGCTGAGGAACCGTTCCAGGATCAGGCGGTCGAGGGCCGGCATCAATCCGAGCTGCTCCGCCAGGGGCACGACCCTGCCGATCGACAGGTGGTTGCCCTGGTCGTCGCGCATCCGGGCCAGCAGTTCATGGTACATGATCTGGCTCCGGTCGCCGCGGCTGACCACCGGCTGGCTGTACAGCACGACTGAACCCTTGGCGAGCAGGTCTTCCAGCAAGGGCCGCCAGTCGCTCCTGTCGATGGCGGCCGCTCCCGGATCGTCGGTCGGCGGGACGATCACGGCGCGGTTGTCGTTGTGGTAGCGGGCGGTCGCCATGGCCGCGTCAGCCATGGCAAGCAGGGTGCCCAATTCGACCTCCCGATCGTAGATCGTGCCGCCGCAGACCACGGGAAACGGCTGCTCGGGCTGGAAGGAATCCGACGGACCCAGGTCGGCGAGAATGGCGTCGGCCAACTGGCCGGCCACGGATATGTCCGCGTTGGGGAGCAGCAGGGCGAGGTCGCCGCCGCTCAGCCGGGCGGCGATGGCCTCGGGCAGTTTCGCGCAGGCCCGCTGCATGCACGCGGCCGTCTCCTTGATCAGTTGGTCGCCGGCCACGTAGCCCTGTTCCTGGTTGATCGCGTTCAGGTTGCGGATCTGAAACAGGAGCAGGGCGCCCTTGACCGGAGTCGTTTTGCCCCCGAGTTTGGTCTTGACCTGTGTCGCCAGAAAGCGTCTGTTGCCCAGGCCGGTGAGCGAATCCTGGTAGACCCGCTGCCGCAGGTTTTCGGCAATGGCCGTCTGTTCGTCGAACAGCGTCCGGATGCGTTCGGTCATCCGGTTCATGGCCAGCACCACCCGCCGCAGTTCCCTGATCCGGGGCAGCCGCTCCTGGATGATGAAGTTCCGGTCGCACAGGGCCTGCGCCTGTTCCTCGACCTTGCGCAGGGGACGGAGGAGCCGGTTCAGGGCAAGGCCGCCCAGCACGGCCACGGCCACGGCGATGGCGGCGCACCACTGCGCCGCCGCCCGCGCGGATTGCCAGAGGGTTGTGTAGGCATAGCCGGGATGACTTTCGACCAGGACCGATCCGGCCTGCTGCCAGCCGTTCATGACCAGGGCCTCGGCCTGTGGGGCCTCCAGCGGCGCCAGGCGGATAAACCAACTCGGCACGCCCTCGATGGCCTGGTCGGCTTGCCGGTCGATCAGCACCTTGCCCCCGATGTCGCGCATCTGGATGCGCTGATAAAATCCCCGATCGAACAGGGCGTTGATCATCGCCTCCATGGCCGGGATATCCGTCCCTTTGGCCAGGGTGCTCAAGGAAAGGCCGAGCGCGGTCGCGGTGTCCTGGGCGTGGGATTCCATCTGCTCGGCGAGAAAGTCGCGGGTGCGCTTGTGGTCGCCGATCCAGAGGCCCGCGCTCAGGCAGGCCAGGGTGAGCAGGGTGAAGAGCAGCAGTTGTCGGTACAGTGTCATGGGTTGTTCCTTGTCCTATTCCGTTTCGCTGGCCATTCTGGCCAGCAGGTCATTCCAGCGTTTGACCCGGTCGCTGGTGCCGACCAGTTTGCCTTTGCCGCGCTGTTTCGCCAGCCAGAGCCCCGCGCCGTTTATGCTGTAGACCGGCAGAAGATCGGTCCGCTGCGAGGACAGCAGGATGGACTTGGTCAGGCTGTCGAGGACCAGCGGTTCCGCGCCGGGGCTTGGATAGTAGGTCAGAACCATGTGGGCCTGGTTGAGCCGCAGGGCCTTGACATAGGTCAGGGTCAGGCGCTCTTCGGGGATGCCGAGTTCGAGCAGGGTGAAGAATTTGGCGATGGCGAAATCCTCGCAGTCGCCGCCGTTGCTGGCGATGAACTCCATCGGTGTCGACCAGTAATCGGGTTGATTCCAGTGGATGATATCGTCGATGTACGGCACGGCGTTCATGAACCGGTTGACCCGTTCCAGCTTGGCCCGATCGCTGCCCTCGGTGGTTTGGATCAGGGTCTGCCAGGCGAGCAGGCGGCCGCGGGCCTCGCTCCCGAACCGCTGGACCATCATGAGCAAGGTTTTTTCGGCGATGACAAAGGCCTCTCCCTCTCCGGTCAGCACCCGCGAGCCCGGCACGAGCAGCAACAGCAGCAGCAACCACACAAACGGGCGCCGCAGCGGGGAAAGGGCGCACCACACGGGCGAAGGGCAAGCGGAGGGTGAGGAAGAGTGCGTGTGCATGGGATCAGAACAGGTTGCCACTCAGGTGGCCCATCCTCCTGAAAAGGAACATGCCCGCCTCGTTTGGGAAGACAAGGCGAGCATGGCTGCGCAGAGGCGAGGAATCCGCGCCGTTCAGCCCCCGTGCTGCCGCGTTGCGACGGCGTTGAGGCGAACGGAGCGGGTTTTGGTCATTGCAACGGGTTCGGCGTCACCGACGGGTGGTTGCCGGGGCGGAGACGGCCGTGGTTCCGGTTTCGGCCCGGGCGGTTTTCTGGGCCGGTTTTTTAGGCGTATCTTTCGTATCTTTCGTGTCTTTCTCCTTGTCCGGCGGAGCCTCCCGGCCGCTGACCGCCCCTTCCTCGGGCCAGAGCAGGTTGAGCGAGGGGATCAGCCTGCCGATGCCGTTGAGGATCCGGTAGTCGGCATACAGGCCATCGTATTCGGCGGTGACCAACTGCCGGGCGGAATCGATGCGCTCCGCCTCGGCGTCGAGGACATCCAGCAGGGTCCGCTGACCGATATTCCACTGTTTGGTGTAGGCGTTGGCCGTACTGGCGGCGAACTGCTGGCGCTTCCGGAGGTACTCGATCCTCTTCAGGGTGGCCTCGTGGGCCCGCCAGGACAGGCGGATGGATTCTTCGACCTGGCGATAGGTGTGGTTTCTGATTTCCCGGGCCTCGTTGATCAGATGGGCGGTTTCCTTTTTCCGCGCCTCATCTTTCCAGCCGTTGAACAGGTTGTAGCGCAGGCGGAGAAAAACGCGCAGGTCTTCCAACCTGTCATAGTTCTTGCCGTCATACCACTCGTTGATGGTTTCTTTCTGCCAGTTTTTGTCTATTTCCAGATCGAGGACCGGCATAAAGGGGCTTTTGGATATCTCGTCCTGCTTGTTGCGGGCCTCCAGGTCGGCCATGGCCGATTTCAACTGGGGATGGTTGGCAATGGCCATGCGTTCGGCCTCTTCGCGGCTCGGGGGCAGCAGGGGGGCGGGGCTGTCCGGCCGGGTCAGTTGCGTGGGAGGCGAGCCGACCACCGCTTCGTAGTTGGTCTGGGCATCGGACAGGCCCTGTTCGGCGACCACGACATTGGCCTGGGCGAGGTTGAGGCGGCTTTGGATCTGGTCCATGTCGGCCAGCCGGTCGACCCCTGATTCGCTGCGCAGTTTGATCTGGTCGGCGATGCGCTGGTGCAGGGTCAGATTCTCATGGGCCAGATCGACAATGGCCTGATTTTTCAAGACTTCCAGGTAGACATTCGTCGCCTTGAGCGCGGTGTTGTCCGCGGTGCTGCGGACGATGTACGCCTGCGACTCCACCCGCGCCTTTTGCCGGTCCACATCGTTCATGGTGGCAAAGCCGGTGAAAATATTCTGCCGCAACCCGATGCGGGCGATCTTGGGGGTGCCGTCGCCGCTGCGATAGTCCGGCTCGTCCGTGCTGGTCCAGCCTACACCCGCTTCGACCTCCAGGGTGGGATAGTAGCCGCTCTTCGACTGCCTGACCTCTTCATCCCTGCCCAACCGGTTGTGCGCCGCCGCGCGGATATCGGGATTGGTGCCGATCATCTGGTTGACGGCTTCTTGCAGCGATTGCGCATGGGCGGGTTCGCCGGTCTGGATGCCGCCCAGCAGGAGCAGGGCGAAAACGGTGCAATACTTTTTGAGAGCCATGACGATTCCTCTAGGTGATTAACGAGCAAACAGTGGATACAAAAAAATATCGGTGGGTTATGCTTGATGTTCGAGCCCAGAATATAGCTGAAATCGTTTGGTTATGGGAACAAATTTTTACGATTGGGCATCTTTTTTGGCAGCGGCGGCGGACGGGCCGCGGGTTGCCCGAGACTGCTGGTGCGCGCTCATTTCCATTTCGAGGGCCTGGGCCAATTCGTGGAGCGAGTAGGGCTTTTTGATGAACTGGCTGATGCCGAGTTCCACGGCCCGCCTGATGTTCTCGGCATTGGCATATCCGCTGGTGATGATGGCCTTCTGGCCGGGAACGTGCCGCCGGATGCGCTCGTAGGTGGCGCAGCCATCGAGGCCGGGGTCCATCATCAGGTCGAGGATGACCAGATCCACCGGCGTGTTCTTGATGCATTCGATCGCCTCTTCGCCGGACGTGGCGGTCAGCGGGCGATACCCGAGCCGGGTGAGCAGGCGGCTGGCAATCTCGCGTTGGTTTGGCTGGTCGTCCACCACCAGCACCGTTTCGCCGTTGCCGCGATGCAGGCTGGGAGCCTGCGCGGGCTGGGCCGACTGGGATCGGTTGAGGGTATCGGTGGGGAAATAGAGGGAAAACAGACAACCCTTGTCGCTGCTCGCCACATCGATATAGCCGCCGTGATCGTGTACCGTGTTCCAGACCACCGCCAGGCCGAGTCCGGTGCCGCTGCGGCCCATCACCTTTTTGCTGTAAAAGGGGTCGAAGATATGCGGGAGATCCTGGGGAGAGATGCCCGACCCGTTGTCCTCCACCGACATCATGACGTAGTCGCCGGGCTCGATGACCTCGTATCCCTGGTATGTCGAGGTGAATCTGATATTTTTGGTGGAGATGACGATGCGCCCTCCCTTGTCCTGCATCGCTTCGGCGGCGTTGTTCACCAGGTTGGTGAGCGACTTGGCCAGATGGATGGGCGAGCAGTTGATGCTGTGGAGCTTGCCATCCAGATAGGTGGTGGTCTGTATGTTGGGAAAACGCTGGCTCAGTTCCTTGAACTCGATGGAGTTCAGATAATCGGCGATGCTCTCGTTGAGATTGTGCGACTCCTTTTCGCAGGAGGCGCCGCGGGCCACGGTCAGCAGATCGTTGACCACCGCCGCCGCCCGCTTGCCGGCCTCGCGGATCATCAACAGCTCTTCCCGGTATTGAAAGTTCTCGCCCAGATCCATGAGCAGCAGTTCCGGATAGGTGACGATGCCGGCCATGATGTTGTTGAGGTCGTGGGCAACGGAACTGGCCATCAGACCTAAGGATTCCATGCGCTTGGCGCTGGCCAGCTTGTCCATCAGCGCAACCTTTTGCTGTATGGCGATTTCGCTGTCGGTGACATCGCGGATGGCGGCCACCTGCACTTGCCGGCCCTGAAAGTCGATGTGCTTGACCCTGAACTCGACGGGGAAGGTGGAGCCGTCCTTGCGCATGCCCCGCGCTTCGAACGGGCCGACCTGGTCGGTTTCGGCCGGGGCGTGCATGGGGCGGATCGTGCTGCGGTCCAGGAGCGCTTCGGCGATCTGCCTGCCCAGCAGTTCGCGTTCCTGGTAGCCGAACATCTTGCACAGTTGGTTGTTGGCCAGCAGGATCTTGCCCTGCTCGTAGATGATGATGCCCTCCCAGGTCGCCTGCGCCAACTGACGGAACCGTTTTTCGCTGTTCCGCAGATCGAGCTGGAGCTGTTTGTGCTGGATGGCGCGGGCGATGGTGCGGAGGATGCTGTCCGGGGGACAGGGCTTGCGGAGAAAATCGTAGACGCCCAGGCGCAGCGATTCCACGGCATTGTCGATGGTGGCGTTGCCGGTGAAGATGATGATGGCGGTGTCGGGATGTTCTTTGCCGATGCGGGCGGCGATGTAGTTGCCGCTCATGTCCGGGAGGTCCATGTCCACCAGGGCCGCGGCATAGGCGTCGCGTCGCAGTTGTTGCAGCGCCTCCTGGCCCGAATGGGCGATATCGGCCTTGTACCCGTCGTTTCGCAGCAGGTAGGCAAGGCTGTTGCTCAAATGGACTTCATCGTCAATGACAAGGACAGCAGGCAGGCGAGGAGGCATAGGCAAATCTTTCCGCTGAGGTTGAATTGGTCTTGCGCAAAAAAACCGTCGGATGCGTCCGTTACGGTTTATTCAAGCCTGTTTGCCGGCGAAAGTCCACTGAAAGAATGCTTTTTTTCAATGGAAACAATACCTTCATCCTTCAATGGAACCAAGGTCTTCATCCCGGCAGGGCCAGGGTGAAGATCGTTTGGCCGGGTTGCGACTGGTGGCTGATGGAGCCGCCGAGCCGGCCCGCCAGTTTGCGGACAATGGCCAGGCCAAGCCCGCCATGACTGCCTTCTTTGGTGGTGATGCCGGCGCTGAACAGGGTCGCGGCGATGCCGGGATCGATGCCGGGCCCGTCGTCCTCGACCGCCAGCAGGACGCCGCCGT
>WQUH01000187.1 GCA_009782165.1 Pseudomonadota bacterium
GGCGGTTCGTGAACTGGCGAGTTGAATGGCGGATTCGGCGATCTGCATAATTCCCTTCCCTGGTTGCAGTGAGATGATGGCGACTGCGGCAGGCGCTGGCGCTCATCCGTGAGCGGACGCCTCCCTTATCGTCGTATCGGTCGGGCGCGGCGAAACCTTTAGCGGGAAGGTCAGGCGTCTTGTGCAAAAAAAAATTGTATGCTAGGGTAAGCCGGATTTAAGGAACGAGGAAGCGGATGCTGCGGGGGTGCGGCTTTTCGCTGGTGATCGACCCCCTTGATGGGCCTCGCAATCAAGCCCCGACCGCCAACCGAGGGCAGGCCGATCGTTTGCCGATCCGCCGGCACAGTTTGTTCCATGGCCGTACCCAGCTTATCTCCCGATCAGGCCGACGTCCCGGCGACCGAAGCCGCCACCATCGGCTCCCTCTATTCCTTTCTGGCGCTGACCATGCGCTATCCCGATCCCGGCTTTGTCGACGAGCTGTTCTTCGAGGCCTTCGAGTCGCTGCCGGCCTCCCTCGGCTGGCAATCGGAACTGGCGGCCATCCGGGCATGGCGGGAGAAAACCGCCGACTGTCTCGACGATCTGCGCACCGCCTATACCCGGCTGTTCATCACCGCCGCTCCCGGCGCCACCATCCCCCCCTATGCCTCGGTCCACCTCGATGGCGATAACGCCCTGTATGGCCGGACCACCGAACGAACCAGGGATTTTTACCGGGAGCACGGCTTTGATCTGCAAAACGAGAGCGAACCGGCGGATCATCTCCGCTTCGAACTCGAATTTTTGGCGGCCCTGGCCAATGAGGGCAAATTCGACGCCGCGGAACTGTTTCTGCGGACCCTCTTTCGGCCGTGGTTTGCCCGATTTCAGGAAAAAATGATGCAAGAGGCGCGACACCCGTTGTACCGGGTGGCGATCCAGTTAATCGATTTCTTCACCAAGGAGGAACAGTAAATGGCAATGAACCTCACCAGGCGGACCTTCCTCAAGGCCGCCTCGATTGCCGCCGCATCCGTGCCGCTGGCCAGAGTGACGGCACAGGCGGCGCCGGAGCTCGTCAAAGCGCCCCTGGTCACTCCAGGCAGCTTCAAGAATACCCACACCGCGGTGGGCGGGGTATGCGAGATGTGTTTCTGGCGGTGCC
Source organism: Pseudomonadota bacterium (assembly GCA_009782165.1). GTDB lineage: Bacteria > Desulfobacterota > Desulfobulbia > Desulfobulbales > Desulfobulbaceae > Desulfobulbus. Next base: position 1,151 of record WQUH01000187.1, read on the forward strand.
AGTTGATCGGCAAGATCCGCGACGGCCGCCTGATCAAACTCGAAGGCAACCCGAAATCCATCGACAACGGCAGGTCGATCTGCGCCCGCGGCAATGCCGGCGTCAAGTTGCTCTACGATCCGGACCGCCTCAAATACCCGCTGAAAAACGTGGGCAAGCGGGGCGCGCCCAAGTGGCAGCGCATCTCCTGGGAAGAGGCCCTCGACACCTGCGGCAACAAGCTGAAAGCCATTGCCGACCAGTACGGGGTCAAGGGCATCGCCATGTTCCCGCACGGTTCCACCGCCACCTATCCCATGGATTTCTTAGAGAAGACCGTGGGCACCCACAACATCTCCGAGGCCTCGTTCTTCCAGTGCCGCGGCATCCGCGACACCGCCTATATCGCCACCATGGATCTGGCGCCCAACGAAAACGTCGACATGGCCAATGCCAAGGTCATCTTCCTCCTCGGCTGCCATTTCGGCGAAAACATCCATGTGTCCCACGTCAAGCAGTACCTCAAGGGACTTGAAAACGGCGCCAGGCTGGTGGTGGTCGATCCCCGCTATTCGGCCGCCGCGGCCAAATCGCACGTCTGGGTTCAGATCCGTCCAGGGACCGACACCGCCTTTCTGCTGGCGATCATGAACTATCTGATCCAGAACAAAAAATACCACTCCGATTTCGTCAAGGAGCACGGCGAAGGCTTCGGCAAGATGGCCGAGGGCATCAAGCAGTGGACCCTGGAAAAGGCGGCCCAGGAGTGCGACGTGCCAGCCGCCCAGATCAAGGAGGTGGCCGAACTGCTGGCGGCCAACATGCCCAATGTCTCCATCCATCCCGGCCGGCACGTCTCCTGGTACGGCAACGATTTCCAGCGCCAGCGCGCCCTGGCCTGCCTGACCGGCCTGCTCGGGGCCATCAATGTCAAGGGCGGTTTCGTCGAGCCCATCGGCCCGAAGGGCTTGGCCAAGTATGGCTGGCCCAAAGGCGAGGGCCATGACAAAAGCCTCCGGGCCTTGGCCGACGTGCACCATTATTCTCCGCCGGGCACCCCGACCGACCTGATCCGCAACGCCGCCATCACCGGCAAGCCGTATCCGATCAAGGGCTGCGTCATCTGGGGCCAGAACCCGATTCAGACCATCCCCAACCAGGAAAAGACGATCAAGATGCTGGAGCAGATGGACTTTGTCATGTGCGTCGATGTCATGCCCACCGACATCACCATGTATGCCGACATCCTCCTGCCCGACTGTTCGTATATGGAGCGCTACGACCTGATCAAAACCGGCGTCCAGTGGAACCTGGCCGAGGAACACCGGCAGTACATCGCGCCGCGGATGCCGCTGGTGGCGCCCGGATTCGAGCGCAAGGACAGCGTCTATATCACCAACGAGATCGCCAAACGCATGGGCTACGGCGACAAGATCCCGATCCAGACCCAGGAGGAAGGGATCAACAAGATGCTGGCCGGGGTCCAGTTGTCCCTCGATCAGATCAAGGCCGAAGACGGCATCCACGTCCAGCCCGGCAAGGATCCGTACGGCGCGATGGAAGTGACCGTGCAGTTTTACCATGAGGAACTGGAAGAGCACGGCTACCCGGCCATCCCCACCTACATCCCGGTGGAGCGTCCGCCCGAGGGCTACTTCCGGCTGCTGTACGGCCGCTCGCCGGTCCACACCTTCAACCGGACCCAGAACAATGCCTGGCTGATGGCGGAAAACAACAGCAACCCGGTCTGGATCAACGACAAACTGGCCGCCAAACTGGGCCTCAAGGAAGGAGACACCGTGACCCTGGTCAACCAGGACGGCGTCAAGTCGCGCACCACCACCACGGTCAAGGTCACGCCGGGCATCCGGCAGGATTGCGTCTACCTGTACCACGGTTTCGGCTCGATGAACCCTGAACTGACCCTCGGGTACAACAAGGGCGTCGACGACCAGAGCCTGATCACCAAACTGGCGGTGGATCCGGAAACCGGCGCCCACGGCATGCGCAACAACTTTGTCAAACTCGTGAAGGCCGGTTGACCATGCGCCCGCATTCATCGGACACGATTACCCTGAAAGGAGAATTCCTATGCAATATGGCATGATTATCGATGTCGACCGGTGCGTGGGCTGCCACGCCTGCGTCATTGCCTGCCGGGCCGAGTGGGAAGTGCCCGCTCCGCACAAACGCAACTGGGTGCATCGCCTGGGGCCGGAGCTCACCTCGTCCGGCATGGCCGCCACCTACTATCCCGGCCTGTGCAACCACTGCCAAACCCCGCCGTGCGTGCCGGTCTGTCCGGCCGACAAGGTCAAGGCCACCTTCAAGGACAAAAAAAGCGGCAAGACCGTGACCATGGAGATCGCCGCCACCTGGAAGGATCCGTTCAACGGCACGGTGCAGGTCGACCGCGAACGCTGCATCGGCTGCGGCGCCTGCCGCGACGCCTGCCCCTACGGCGCCCGCTATGTCGACGAAGGACTCAAGGATGAGGGCAGCCTCGGCAAGGTGGACAAGTGCACCTACTGCATGCCGCGCGTGGCCGAAGGGCTGGAGCCGTCCTGCGTGCAGACCTGCCTGGCCCATGCCCGCATCTTCGGCGATCTTGACGATCCCAAGTCGGAAGTGGCGCTGTATGTGAAGAAAGGCGCGGTGGGGCTGACGTCCAAGGCGGTTCAGATCGGCCCCAACGGGAAGTACTTCGGCAGCAAAAAGGGCGACATGGAGCTGCTGATGAAGGCGGCCCCGCAGGAGATGCCCAAGGTTTCGCTGCGCCGCGGCATCCTGACCCGGATGTCGCTGACCGCGCACAATCAGGTCAAGGATCTCGGACTGTTGGGCCTGGCCGGCGCGCTGCTGGTCAAATCGTTGCAGGAGGACACGCGGGAAGAGGCGCGGGAAGAAGAAAGGTAAAATTCCCTTCCTTCTGGCAGGTTCGATCCCCCGGCGTCCGACGACGCCGGGGGATTTTTTTTGGGCCAAGACCGGTCAGGAGCGCCGGGGATCAAGGCGATTCCTCTTCCAATTCACTCGCATGG
>WQUH01000188.1 GCA_009782165.1 Pseudomonadota bacterium
TGGACATGGCGCGGCGGCGAGTACATGTCGTAGAGGATGCCGTCCACCCGTTTGCGGATCTTGACCCGGTCCTTGTAGGACTCGATGTGGATGTCGCTGGCGTCGTCCCGCACCGCCTGGGACAAGACCAGGTTGACCAGCTTGATCACCGGGGCGTCGCTGGTGTCGTCGAGCAGGTCGGAGGTTTCCTCGATCTCGGTGAGGATCGACTCGGGATTCTCCTCGTCCATGTCCTGCATAACCTGGTCGGCGGCCTCCTGCCGGGTCTTGTCGTAGGCCGCATGGATGGCCACGAACACCTCGTTGGGGGAGGTCAGCACGGTCTTGATGCCTTCCCACTGGATCCGGCGCTGCAGATCGTCCAGTTGCTGAAAATGGAAGGGCTCGGCCATGGCGATGAAGGAGCCGGTGGGGGCCGCGATGGGGATCATCTTGAATTTCTTGAGAAACCCGATCGGCACCTGGGGCACGAAGAAGGGTTCGAAGTCCGCGGGCAGGGTATGGAGCACCTCCATCCCGCACTGCTGGCTGCGGGCGCTGAGCAGATCGTGCTCGCTGATCTTGCGGAGCTGGACGAGGATCTCCCCGAGCCGGCCGCCGCGCTCCCTCTGCAGGTTCAGGGCGGTCGTGATGTTCTCGGCTGAGACGCCGAAATTTTCCTGAAGGATTTCACCGAGCAGACGCATAAACCCTCCGCTCCTGTTCCGGCAGCAAGCCTTTCCCCGATCCGGACGCGATCGTCTGCATGCGCGGCCCCATCCTGTTCATTTTTCGAGCCGCACCCGCTGCAACCCAGCCTGGGCCGCCACGCGCAGCGGATCTTCGGCGGCCGGGCCGCCGCTTCCCGCTCCCTTCGGCGGCGGCAGCTCCAGGATCCGCCGGTACAGGGCCTCGGCCTCACGCCACTTGCCCTCGCGTTCGCACACCAGCGCCAGATTGAACATGGCCACGCCGTTGTTGGGATCGATCTTCAAGGCCTGATTGAAATATTCCCGCGCCCGGTGCAGATCGTTCCGCTGGAGCTTGGCGAAACCGATATCGGTCAGGGCCATGCTGTGGTCGGGATTGGCCTTCGGATGGAAGAACTGGTCGGCGGGGTCGCCCGCAACCTTGTGTATCTCTTCCATCTTGTCCCGTTTCTTCATGTACAGTTCGGCAAGCTCGGCCGGATTCTCGACGATGTGCGGGGTGATGAAGATGTAGAGATTGGTCTTCTGGGTCTGGTTGCTGTGCGATTTGAACAGCCAGCCGAACAGGGGGATGTCGCCGAGCAGCGGCACCTTGTATTCGCCGATGGTATCGTCCTGGCCGATCATGCCCCCGATCACCACGGTCTGTTCGTTGTGGACCACCACGGTGGTCTCCGCGGTCCGCTTGTAGGTGGTGGGGGTGGGCGTGTTGGCGTTGTCCTTGAGCTTGATCACCTCCACCCCGATCTCCAGCCGCATCACCTCCGCCTGGTTGACCTGGGGCGTGATGGTCAGGGTGGTGGCCACGTCCTTGTACTCGTAGTTGGTGTAATCCTGCAGGGTGCCGGTGGTGGTGTTCTTGCTGGTGATGTAGGGCACGTTCTCGCCGACCTTGATCGTGGCCTTTTTATTGTCGGTGGTCAGGATCTGCGGGGTGGCGATGACGTTGACGTCGTCGTCGCTCTTGTAGGCATTGACCACGGCCCCGAGATTCTGAAAGGTGACGCCGCCGATGTTGATCCCCTTCTCCAGCACGCCCAGGGTGACGCCGGCCGGCAGGGTGCCGGTCGACAGGGTGTTGAGATTCGCGTAGGAGCCGCCGCCGGCCGGGCCGCCGCTGAAGCCGCCGACCACCGAGCCGCCGCCGTGGGCCCACTCGACCCCGATGTTGAAATCCTTGGTGACGTTGACCTCCATGATCAGCGCTTCGAGATAGACCATCCGCCTGGGGATGTCGAGTTTCTTGACCACCTCCTCGAGCGCCTCGTACTCCTCCTGGGGGCCGGTGACGATCAGGGCGTTGGTCGCGGTATCGGCGACCACCTTGATGGCCTTGGACAGGGCCGATCCGCCGGGCAAGGCCGCGCCGCCCGGGCCGCTGCCCTTGCTTCCGGACAAGTCGTCGGGCAGGTTCATCAGCACCTTGACCAGCTCTTCGGCCTTGGCGTGCTGCAAATAGATCAGCCGCATGTTGCTCCCTTTCCGGGGCGAGTCCTCATCCAGTTGGGCGACCAGGGTCCGAACCCGCTGCATGGCCGACTTGGAGGCCATCACGATCACCGCGTTGGTGCGTTCAAAGGGGATCACCTTGACGGTCTCGGGCCGCATGCCCTTCTGCGCGGGCCCGCCCGCGAACAGTTGGCCGACCGCCTTGGCCACGTTTTCCGCCGAGGTCCGCTTCAGGGGGATCACCACCATTTCATCCGCGTCCGAGGGCACGTCCACGGCCCGGATGATCTCCAGCAGCCGGGCGATGTTGGTCTGATAGTCGGTGATGACGAGCATGCTCGAACTCGGGTGGGCAATCAGCACGCTGTTTTTCGACACCAGGGGGGCGAGGAGATTTTTCACCTCCTCGGTGGCGGCGTATTTCAGGGCAACGATCTGGGTGACGATCCGGTCGTCCGCCGAGAGCGGCTCGCCGTTGCGCAGGGTGAGGACACTCTTGGTCCGCGCCGTGGCCGAGGGGACGATCTTGACCACCGAACCGCTCGGCACCGCGGCATAGCCGTGCACTTCCAGCACGGACTCGAAAACCCGCCAGGCATCCTCATCGGAGATCCGGGTGGGCGAGATGATCGTCACCTTGCCTTTGACATCGCGGTCGACCACAAAGTTTTTCTGCGTCAGTTCGCTGATGTACTTGATGAAGACATTGATATCGACATCGTTGAAATCAATGGTGACGAACCGTTGTCCCCCGCCGCTCTGCTGGGCGATTTTCGGATTGGCCGCGTCCAGCGCGGACCCGAACGTCAGGGGAAGAACAATCGCCAACAGGATGCCGATAGACCACAAAAACTTTCTCATAATCGTTCACATCGCAGACAGGCGCCCAATCCGGCGCGCATTTGAATTCATTGTGCCGTTCGAACCTCTGATGCGCCGGCAGGCGCATCGTGCCGCCCCTGCGGCGGCGGCTCCGCCGCCGGCTTTTCCCCGCCCGGATCCGTGGGCGCGGCCTCGCCAACGCCCGGCGGCTGGGGCTGGCCTTCTTCCCCCGGCGCTTGGCCGGGCTGCTCGACCGGCGGCGGCGACGGCGCGGCGGTATCGCGGACACTGATCCGCCGCCGCGGTTTCGCTTCCGGCACCTTGTTCTCGACTGCCTCGTTGACCACCACCGGCGCCCTTTCCGGCATCTCCGGCGCCTTCTCCATGTTCCGCGCCCCGGCCCGCCGCGAGTCGGCCCCACCTTCCTGGCCGCCGCTGCCGGGATCCCTGATGGTCAGCACCTCCTCGCGGCCGTTGACCAGCAGCACCACCCTGCCCCGGCTGATCCTGTTGATGCGCGCGCCCTGGATCTCGCTGCCGACGCGGTAGAGGTCTTCCTGCTTGGTCTGTTCGTTGCGGATAATCGCCCTGGCATCGTCCGTGCCGCCGATGACCGTGCCGAGCAGGACCAGGCGCAGTCTGGTTTGCTCCAGGCCATCCTCGTCCGCGGGAGACGATGCGCCCCGATGCCCGGAACCCTCTCCGGCCTGAAAAATATTTCTGGTCACGATGATGCTGAAATCCGTGCCGACAGCGGCCGCCTCCGTCTCCTGTCGGGCCGGCGCGGCATCTTTCTTCTGTTCCGCGGCAGGGTGGGGCTGGTCCCGCAAACGCTCCTCCATCCTGTTATACCAGAAGGCGACTCCGGCATACACCAGAAGAACGATGACCACCAGGCGGAGCACAATCGATATCACAGCCTTATCTCAACTCCTGTTCCAGGGTTTGCACAAGCATGGCATATTCTCCGTAATGGATGCCCGGATTGACCAGGCCGCCCGTGATGCTGAACGGCAGCGCATGGTCTTTCAGTTGCAGGCGGAATGCCTGCAGGTTCACGGTATTGTCCAGCCCTTTGAAAAAACCCTCTTTGGGTTCGGCAACCCCGTGTACGTCGATCTGCCACAGCACCGGATCGCGCCCCAGGATCACTGTTCCCGCAAAACGGCTGTCGAGCAGGTTCGAGGCGAGCAGCCCCTGCTCGAGCGTCAAGGTCTCTCCCTGGCCGTGGACAACGACCGAGGCCCTGGCGAACGGCAGCTCCCGGTGGCCGAGGATGGGACGCTGGAGCCCCAACTGGCCGTTGGCCACGCTGATCCGGGCCTCCAGGGCGGCCACGGCGGGCGGGGTCGGCCGCACCTCGGCGGTAAACGTCCCGGCAACCGTACCCTGTACGCTGCGCCCCAGTTGACGGCTGAGCCAGGGAAATTCCGTCAGGCTGACATCCTGGATCGCGCCTTCGATCCGGCCGCCCTCGCTCCCGCCTTGCCATTGGGCCGTGCCCGCGACGCTCCCCTTGCCGGCCACCAGGCGAAAACCGACCTGCCCGGACCAGGACCGCAGCGAGTCCAGCAGATGCGGCTGGATGGACAGGCGCTCGAAGCGGACCAGCGGGGTCCGATCCTCCCTGTTCGCGTACCCTTCGATGGGGCGGAAGGTCAGATGGGCCGGCAACTCCAGGGCAACGCCTCCCACCTGCCAGTGCAGCTCCGGCCAGACGCGGCCGAGCATCGCCTCAAAGGAGTGGCGAACCGCTTCCCCGGGAAACAAGAGCCGCAACATCGCCGCCAGGACGACCGCGACAAACAGACCGTACCCGAGAACACTCCCAAGCCGCCTCACGGCAGACATGCCCATGCCCTTACCTCGTACGCCTAAGGAGATGCGGCAACGCCGGCCTGATCGGCGCTCACCATCATCAAGGTGACATCGAGCGTTCCCTCTTCCTTGGTGTTTTCCTGGATGGTGATCTGATCGACCCCGACCAACTGGTCAGGGGCCTCGACCTGTTCGAGGAAGGCGATCAGTTTGGTCAGCCCGACCCCCTGAAGCCGCATCTCGACCCGGCTCTGCTTGAACTGGTCGTGCTCCATCGACGCCGACGGTTTCATGTAGGAGATCAGTTCCTTGACCTCGCTGGCGGCGGATTTTTCCTCGAGAAAGGAGAAGAGACTGAAGCCCGGATCCCGCTGGGCGAGCAAGGTGGTCAGGGAGCCGGTCTGCATGCCGATTTCCTGGTACTGTTTGCGCAATAGCCGCATCTCGGCCACCGCCTTCTCCCGCGCGGCCAGCCGTTTGACCATCCTGGCCCGGCCGTCGAGCAGGGGAAAAAAGATGAACTGCAGGAACACGAACAGCACCAGCGCCCCGCCGGCAAGGATCACCATTCGTTTCTCGCGCTGGCTCAGTTGCGGTTGTTTCATAGACCCTCGAGCTGCAGTTGGACCTCGAACCGGACCAGCCCTTTCTGCTTGTCCTTATCCGCGGTGGCGGAGACGATCTGCACGGATTTGAATTTCGGCGAAGCGGCCAGGGCGCTTTTGATTGCCTGCACGGCGTTGAAGGTATCGGTCGAGCCCTTGAGGGTGAGCGATTCGCGGTCGATGTGCAGGCGGCTGACCCGCAGGACGACGGTCTCCGGGATCCGGGCGGAGATGTCGGCCAGCAGGCCCAGCACCCGTTTGCCGTCGTGGAGAAACAGGCTGGGCGAGGCCGGCCCCCGCAGCGATTGCATGCGGGCCTGCATCTCGGTCAGCGGATCCTGCACCTTGGTCGCCTCGGGAAAGGTCTCCTTGTACACCGTGACCATCGTCTGGTGCAGGGCCGCATCCCGCTGGTGCAACTGGTGGTAATCGTAGCCCAGAAAACCGGCCAGTCCCAGCGCCAGCGCCGCTCCAGCCGCCGCCGCCGCCATCGCCTGTTTTTTGGAGGCGAACAGCGTTCTTGTGGGGGCGAACTCTCCCTGGCGGAAGTTGATCCCGGTCCGTTTGAGTCCTTGCAGAGCCAAAACCAGGGCCCGGTCGCCGGACGGCCCCGGCCACTGCTGCCGGACCTCATCCGCGCAGGCCAGCGCATTGGCGGCAAAGAAATCGATGGCTTCGACGGGCAGGCCGAACTCCGCCCGCACGATCTCGGTCACGAACGCCCGCTGCGCCAGGGGGCCGGTGAGCACGACCCGCTCCGGCGGGCTGTCTGCCATGCCGCCCCCTTCCCTGTTCTCCATCCGGAAATACTCCAGGCTCCGCTCGGCCGACCGGCAGAGCAGACGGATGCACTCCATGGCCGCGCTCAACTCGACGATCTCGACCTGCCCGCGCTCGTACCGGAACGGCGAGCGGAAAATCGTCTCTTCGAGGTAGGGGAGCCGCCGGAAAAATGTCGGCTGCCCGTTGGCCACCAGCGCCAGAGAACCGGCATGGAGATCGACGTGGATCAGGAGGAAATTCGGCCGCTCCCTGTCCTGTCTGCCCAGATGCGCGGCCAGCGAAGCCATCGAGGGAACGACCATCCGCGGATCGACCACCCCCTGCAGGCTGGTCAGCAAGGCGCGCAGCCAGCTTTTTTCCAGCGAGAGGGTCACGATGGCCGCCCCTCCGGCCTCGCGTTTCCCGGCCACGGCAAAACCGGTGACCACAGTCTCGACCGGGGCCAGCAGTTGCTCTTCCAGCTCGGCAGGCAGAACCTGGGCAATTTTCCTGGCATCCTGAAAGGGCAGGTTCAGGTTCCGCACGCTGATGAGCGAAAGCGACAGACCGCACACGCACACGCCGTCCCGCCAGTCGAGCTGTCGGCACAGCAGGGCGATCGTTTCGGCGGGATCGGCGCCGTAGGCCATGGGCAGACTGGCGCAACCGCGCAGGCTCAGCCGTCTGCCCCGCTGCTCGATCACCGCCCCGGTGATATGGTTGTCGCCTATGTCGATGCCCAGCGATAACATGCCCATCATCCTTGCGCCGGCCGGCTGTGCCGCCGCGTCATTCCACTTTCCAGGACAGGAGGGTCAGCCCCCTGTCGTCGCGCCGCAGGTAACCGACCCCGGTCCGGCTGAACTGATGGAACGCGGCCGTCACCCGCACCTCGAAATATGGCCCGGCCGCCACCAGCAGACTGTTGCTGAACTCGATTGCGGCGGGAAAACCGCTCACCCCTCGATACCATCCAGTTTGAGCCAACGTTTCAGCATATTGCCGATCATTGCGATAATCAATCAATTCCTGTGCCAATTTTGGGCTCATGTCCGGCGACAGGGCCTGGAGGACCGGCAGGGGCGCGGTGTTCAGGTTCACGGTGCCGCTGTCGCCCAGCACCGTGATGTAGCCGGCCAGCCCTTCATGTCCGGCGTCTCCGAACAGAAGCGCCCTGGTCATCCCCTTGACCAGCAGCAGTTCCTCCACCGTGGCCGCCGGGCCGTTCCGGCAGACATAGGGAGGATCCAGCCCCTGATAGTAGGAGGTTTCAGCCCCGCCATGCCGCTCTTCATCGTCCGCGTCGATCCAGTCGCCGATGGCATCGAGCAGATCCTCGGCCGCATTGACGCTGTCGACGGCAAACCGGCCGGAGGTCAGCAACCGCAGCCAGATCTGGCGGTAGGCCTCCTTGCCGCCGCTTCCCAGGGCATTGACCTGCAAACGGCCGCTCAGGGCGCTCACCTCCACCTTGAGCGCCACCTCGCCGCTCAGGGATGCGAACTGGTCCGGCTCAAGGGTGGCCCAGGCGTCGTGGGGCGATTCAAAGGCTTTGGGGTTGTCCAACCGGTCCGCGACCAGGGCCGCCCGCGCCAGGTTCAAGCCCGCCAGCACCATGGAGTCGAGGCGCACCTGCTCGCGCTGGGCGGTGGCAACCGTGATCTGGCGGTCAACGGTGATCATCAACTGGATGGTCATGGCCACCAGCAGGCTGATGATCAGCAGGGTCAGCACCAGGGCAATGCCCGACTGCTTATCCTTGCGGCGGCCGCTGTCCATTGCCGGGTCCATCGTCGGGCTCCACCGGGATCAGGATCCGGGTGCTGAAGGTCTGGAAGCTCTCCCGGTCGGGGTCGATCCAGAACTCCAGGGTGCACTGCACCGCCGCGGGCAACCGCTCCGCCTGCGCCTCCCCTTCGCGCCTCCCCGCCTCCCTGCCGTTCTTCTGTTCCGGGGCAATCGCCGCCGCCTGGCCGCTCTCCCCCGCCTCCCGCCAGGTTTCCCGCCAACTGTCAAGCTCCTGCCCGGCCTGGTCGTAGTAGCGCAACTCCAGGGCGCGCACCGAGTCGGCCAGAAGAAAGGCCGGTTCCGCGCCATCGTCGCCGGTCACGGTCGCTCCAGCCATTTCGGATTGGGGCAGTACCAGGGCTTCCGAGCGCAGCAGCTTCCAGGTTCGTTCATCGTCCTGATCCGCCGTCAGTTGATAGCGGATCCGCGCCACCCCGGCCTTCTGTTTGTCCGGATTCAGGACCAACCGGGCCTGCGAGGCGAAATCGAGGCCATCGGCCCGCCGGCCATGAACCGAGTTGTTCTGCCCGACAAAGGGAACCTGGCGGATCGAGATCGCGGCGGTCAGATCCTCGGTGATCCGGCGCATGGCGGTCTGGGCCTGGAAGCAGACCTCCTCTTCCCTGGCGGTGGCCTCGATCACCCGAATGGAGCTGGTCAGCGCCAGCCCCAGCATGGCCATGACCACCCCGAGCACGGTCATCGCCAGCAACAGTTCCAGCAGGGTGAAGCCCCGATGCCGCATCGTCATCGCGCCAGGCCCCCTCTGGGCCGGACCCCGCCGGCCCCGGCCCGCTGCCCCGCGCCAGCCGCGTCTTGCTGCTTCTTGCAGACGATGGTTCGCGCGGTATAGGTCTGGCTCGCATCGCCGTCCAGCAGGATCGTCACATCGATGGTCTTCAGCAGACCGTCGCTGCCCTTGATGCCGCTCTCGCTCGCGCCGACCTCTCCCACCTCCGCCTGCCAGGAGAAATGCGGAAAGGCCTCGCCGAAATCCCCGCTGCCGCCGGTCAGACCTTCAAAATCCGCGCGGCTCAACTCGGTCAGTTTTCCCTGCGCCAGCATCGAGGCCACAACGTCGAAGCGCGAGCCGGTGGCGAGGGCCACGCTCCGCGCCTGCGCGCCGATCAGGGTCACCAGGGCGATGGCGATCAGCGCCACGGCGATCATCACCTCCAGGAGGGTGAATCCCGGCGCCTGGCCCGGTTTACTGGAACAGGGTGGGCGTTTCAGGGGGAGCATACCCGTCCACAATCTTCACTTTGCCGAGAAACGGCGTCAGGACCACGGACATCTCCTGGCCGTCTTCCCGGCGCAGATGGATGATCGTCGGTTCGACATACCCGTTTTTACTGAAGCGGATGGCCATAACCTCGTTGGCCTGCATCCCGCCGAACCAGGACCACAGATCCCGGACCGCCACCGTGTCGGGGAGCGTAAGCCGATCTTCCCTGTTGACCACGTTCGCCCTTTGCTCCGGTTGCGGCTGTTCCGCCGGCTCCGCCACAAAGAGCCGCTCGCCGGATCTGTAGGTCAGGACAAAGGGGATCTGGCGGCGCTGCGCCATCTGCGCCGAGTGATGGATCAGCCCCACCAGTTTGCGGACCGTTGTTTTCAACTGATCGGCATAGAGGAAGTTGCCGATTTGCGGCACGGCGAACGAGGCGATCAGAGCCATCAGGGCCATCACCACGATCAGCTCGACCAGGGTGAAACCCCTGTCGCGTCCGGGGCGGCGCGGCGCGGCGGCAGCGGCGGCAGGCATGGCCGGCTCTACTTAAGCTCCCAACTGTTGATGTCCGCGTCAAAGCCTTCGCCCCCGGCCTGACCGTCGGCGCCGTGCGAGCTGAGGTCATAGTCGCCGTGCAATCCGGGGCTGATGTAGACAAAATCGTTGTCCCACGGATCCTTGGGGACGGTCCCCTTTTCCAGATAGCCGCCGGTGCGCCACTTCTTGGCCAGGTTGCCGGTGGCGGGCGGTTCCACCAGGGCCCGCAGTCCCTGTTCGGTGGTCGGATATTTCCCGTTGTCGAGCTTGTACAGCTTGAGCGCCTGTTCGATCGACTGGATCTGGATGGCCGCCTTGGTCCGCCGGGCCTCCTCCGGCTTGTCCATGAACCGCGGGACCACGAGTCCCGCCAGGATGCCGATGATCACCAGCACCACCATCAGTTCGATCAGGGTGAATCCCTGTTCGCTGTACCCTGTCCGTTTGTTTGCAGATCGTGATTTCATCATGTTCTCTCGTATTGAACAACCTTCCGGCAATCGCCCGGATCCAGACACATCATCTCAGTGACGGGGCCGCAGCCGGCGGGCGGCGGCATACCCCATCAACGCCGTACCGGCCAGGCAGCCCGCCAGGGTCACCCCCAGGCCCAGCCGCAGGGCCAACCAGGAAAAACCGACCCAGGGCAGAAGCAGCACGCGGCCGATGAAGCGAAGGGGCGCGCTTTCGGCAACCATCTCGGCTACAGGCGGCGACACCCGGTAGTACAGGTTAACCAGCCACCTGCCGCAGGCGTTGTGGAGCAGGAAGGCGTCGCGGAAATCCCTGAGGATGGAGACCGAAGGATGCAGGAAGGTGCCGAACGAGGCGGTGGCGATGAAGCAGGCGTCCGCTGTCCGCACATTGATCTGGTTGCCGTAATAGACATCGCCTTTGGCGGTGAGCGCATAGGCCCGGATATAGTAGAGGGTGCCGGGCACAAGATGTTCCACCACCGCCCTGAATCTGCCCGCGCCGCCGCCGGAGACGGTCACCTCTCCGGTTGCCGGCCGCCGGCCGGTAACGGCTCGGGGCGCCGCCGGTTCGGCGGCCATGGCTTCGGGCAGGAAAAAGCCCGCCAGCGCGTCGATGCCGCGCTGGAAGACCGGCGTTATGA
>WQUH01000189.1 GCA_009782165.1 Pseudomonadota bacterium
TCGTCAGGCAACAACCAAAGACACAAAAAGCCAAGCCCCTGGATGGATCCGGGGCTTGGCTTTTTGTGGTGCGAGACCGGGGGCGGTCTGGTGGGGAACGCCCTATTTCTTATGGCAGACCGCGCACTTGACGAGATCGGGATTGTTCTTGCGGTGGCAGCCCTGGCAGAGGGTGTGGGCGGCGTTTTTGAAGGAGGAGAGTTTTTCGGGCATCTCCATCTTGCTGTTATGGCAGGATTCGCATTTTTCGATTTTCTGTCCTTCGGCGTAGGAGAGCCGTTTTCCTTCCGCTGTCCTGCTGTGGTGGCAGGTCTTGCATTCCAGCCGGCCCTGGTGGGCCTCATGGGGGAAGGTGGCCGGTTTTGCCGGGTCCGCCGGATCGATGGTCGACTGCAAGACCAGCACCGCTCCGCCCTTATCGACATTCCCGACATTATCGGCAATGGCAACCCGATCCGTGAAAAAGGGGATACAGCACAGCGCCACGAACATGCCGCACACCAGCGCTATTCTCATGACCAACCTCCCGTCCTTGTCGCGCAACTCGTTTTTGTTTCGGAAAGAACCATCGCACATCTGTATGCTCTGGGCACGTTATAGGTGAGGGCGTCGGGAATGTCAAGGCGACATGGAATGCTCCCGTCATTTCCGCTTTTTTGGGGGCGGTTCTGGGCCGGCCCGTTCAGGCCGAGCCGTAACTGTGGAGGCCCGACAGGAGAAAATTCACGCCGAAATAGGTGAAGAACACCGCGACAAAGCCGATCATCGCCAACCAGGCGATACGCCGGCCCCGCCAACCACGGGTGAAGCGGGCGTGCAGGGTCAGGGCGTAGAGGAACCAGGTGATGATCGACCAGGTTTCCTTGGGATCCCAGCTCCAGTAGGTGCCCCAGGCTTCGTTGGCCCAGACCGCGCCGGTGATGATCCCGGCCGAGAGCCACAGAAAACCGAAGACAATGGTTTTGTGGATCAGGTCATCGATCAGCGGCAGCGGCGGCAGGGACTCGGTCAGGCCCTGGCCGTCGCGGCTCGGCCTGTTCTCCGCCGATTGCTTGAGGAGATACATCAGGCCCAGAGCGCCTGCCACCGCAAAGGCGGCATAGCCGATGAAACAGGTCACCACATGGGCGATCAGCCAGTTCGATTGCAGGGCGGGGATCAGGGGATTGATCTTGGAATCGATCCGGTCGGAAAACGAGGCATAGGCCATCGCGATGGCCACGAAGGACATGACGAACACCCCCATGACCCGCGTCTTGAAGCGGTATTCCAGGGCCAGATAAAAACAGGAGGTACACCAGGCGAAGAAGACCAGCGATTCATACATGTTGGTCAGGGGCGCATGGCCGATCCCCATCTGGTACGACTCGCGCCAGCGCAGGCCGATGGCCGCGGTCAGGACGCAGGTGCCGGCCAGGGCCAGCAGGGTGCAGACCAGGCCGATGCGTTCGGTTTTGAAGAGAAAGAGGCCGAGATACAGCGCCGCGGCCAGGAGATAGGCGATCATGGCGATGCCGAAAAGTTGAGAACTGTCCATAGAAGCAACCCGTTGCGCGCAAGTGGTTTACTGGGGAAGATGCGGCTGTGCCCTGTTTTCTGACCTGTTGACCAGTTGGAGGAAAGACCTCTCAAATCCGACCCTGTTTTTGTTGGCGTCGCCGGCAAACAGCAGACGGCAGCCATTTTCTTCCGGTTGGATCAGCACATAGATTCTCCGATGCGACATGAAGAAGGCAATGTACAGGCCCAGCAGCATGAGCAGACAGCCGCCGTAGACCAGCCAGACGCCGGGGTCTTTGGTCGCCTGCAGACCGGTGGCGTACCGCTGCTGCACAGTCAGGAGATAGGCGCCGGAAGGGCGCTCGACCGTGGCCTCCTGCCCGATATTCAGCCAAAACACCGAGGGTTCGCCCTGGCCGTCGGAGAACCATATTTTCAGGCGGCGGGTCACCTCGCCCTGCCGCTCCCGGTTGATGATCCCATAGCTGACGCCGCCCTCGGGCCAGTCGACCTCGGTGGCCACCGGGATGCGGGCGGTGGTCTCGGCCTTGCTGTCCCGTTTTTTCAGGTGAACCAGGTAGTCCGGCAGGGGCTGATAACTCGACTGGTAGAAGGTGATCCCCTTATAGGTCAGCGGCCGGTTGACCTCGATCTCGGCGGAGCGGACCGGCGCCTCATGCTCGAAGATCGTCACCCTGGAGCGGTAGGTCTTCGGCATGCCGTTGCCGTAAAATTCAATGGCGAAGTCATCGCAGTGCAGGGCAAAGCCCAGGTCGAGGCGTTCGCCCCCCTTGTGCGCGAACACGTGCGCAACGCTTTCGCCCTCCGGCAGCATGACCGAGCCCTTGAAGGCCGCCAGCGGATCGCGGAAGATCGTCCGCGCCACCGTCGAGGAGCCGACCAGGGCGCCGGCCAGGATGACCAGAATGGAGCAATGGACCACATAGACGCCGAATCGGCTCCACCTGCCTTTTTGCGCGCCATACAGCCTGCCCGCGTCCACCTGGGTCTCCTGGGCGCGCCAGCCGTGTTGTTTCAGCACGAGCGCCACCTGGGCGGCCGCAGTCGGCAGGTCGCCCGCGTGGCGCTGCTCGCTGCGCAGGGGAAACTTCGTCAACTGCTCGGGCGTCACGGCCAGGATGTCCCGGCGGACCAGCCGGATGACCTGGGGGATGCGGTCCGCGCTGCACACGATCAGGTTGACGGCGAACAGGGTCAACAGCCCGAGAAACCACCAGGAATTGTACATGTCCGGAATGTCGAGGAGCTGAAAAAACCGGGCGGTCTTGAAGCCGTACTGCTCGACATAAAAGGCGGCGGGGTTGTTCTGGGGAATGACGGTGCCGATGATGGCCGTGCTGGCCAGAAGGAAGAGCAGCAACAGCGCGAGTTGGACCGAGGCGAATAAACTGGAAAAAGCGTTTTTCTTTGAGGTGGTCATGGAATGGAGCGGAAAATCGTGGGCCGGAACGAGTGGTGCGACCGGAAAAAAGGGGTTGATACAGGGTACGATTTCTACTTAGCACGAACAGGGCGCGCCTGGCAACCGGCAATCGCCGCGGCCCGGTGAAAAGGACACGCTGTGGGGGTCTGCGTCTTGTTCACATACACAAAAAATCGGCAAGAGCATCGGGCCGCGCCGGCCGCCCCATCCGATGGACAGGGCAAGCCTGGCTGCGGTTATGGGCCGGGAGGCGCGTCCTGCGTCCCTTCCCGGTAGAAATTCTCCTCCATCGTATGGGTCCGATCCAGGTGATAGAGGATCGTGATCACGAGCACGGAGGCGCCGAGCATGAAAATCGGCCCGAAAAACCAGAACACCAGGGGGACCATGCTGTAAAAACCACGCATGCCCATCCGGTAATGGTCGCCGGCCCGGTTGAGTTGAGCCGCCACCATCTGAGTCGCCACCACTTCCCGGCATCTACTCTGGCCCGGTTCGGTATAGCGGGCGTTGATCATGTAGCCCACATCGCCATACAGTCTGATGGAAGAGGCAAAAAAGAAAAAGGCCGCAAACAGGTTGAGCAGCAGGATGATCAGCTTGACCGGCATCAGGTTTTCGTGCCGGTCGCCAAGGTATTCCAGCAGATACCAGGTGATTTTCAGCTTGTCGCTCTGACCGGAAAGGGTGAGCACGCCGACGGACAGCAGCACGGCCGTGGAGGCCAGAAAGGTGGCGGCCATGGTGGAGTTGCGCAGGGTCTGCACCGCCAGGATGTCCTTGCCCTCCTCCATGACGGTCTTTACCCAGGCGGCGCGGGCCAGAGAGGAGATGCCCTGCACCGTGTAGACCGGGTTTTTGCGGGACTTGCACTTGATGAAGCGCATGTAGCCGAAGAACATGGCGCAATATGCCAGGAAACAGAAACCATCCTCCAGGTAGATGGTGAAGTTGTCGTGCAGTGTCATGGTTGATTACCGTTCCTTCGGATGAGAAGGTTGCCGCGCCTTGGGTCGCACGGCAACCGGACTTACAAAAAAATGTTTCCGGATCATGGCGGAGATTGTTCAAGTCTGGCCTCGGCCCGGCGGCGGTTCGCTCAGGGCCTGGTGGATCAGTTCCAGGATGTGGACGGCCCTGACCGCCAAGCCGGCCCGGTCGACGATGTCTTGCAGTTGCAG
>WQUH01000190.1 GCA_009782165.1 Pseudomonadota bacterium
CTGGTGCGGCGCCATCGGTTTTTATGCGGCCCACTATCTCTTTTCCTTTCTCGGCCTGATCGGCTTCTTCCCAATCGCGCTGTTGGGATACACCCTGGGCACAACCCTGTTTTCCCGCACCGCCGCCGACCGGCTGCCCGCCATCGTGGTCGGCATCTCCGGGATCATGCTCAGCTCCTCGGGCCTGTTCGGCTCCGTGGACCAGTTGCTGGTCCCCGCCGCCTGCATCACGCCGGGCGGCTATCTTGGCGCCCTGGTGTGGCGTCTGCTCAACGGCGCGATCGGCGGCGTCGGCACGATTCTGGTCCTGGTGCCGATGGCCTTGCTGTCGTTGATGGCGGCGGTCCGCTTGAGTCCTCTGGCGCTGGTGCGCCGGCCCGAAAATCGCCTGGCAGCCCGGCCGGGGGAGCCGCCGGAGATGGAGGAACCTCCGGTCAAGGTGCGGAAATCCCGAACCCGGAATCGACGGGACGAGGCTGTGCCGACCCGTGACGAACCGCAGCCCGCGGCGCATGATCTCCGCCCGCCCGATGGAGCGCCGCCGGTCAGGGAGCGGTCTCGCGGCACGCAGGCGGGCGGCAGGGGACGATACCGGCTGCCGCCGCTCTCCCTGTTGGATCGGTACGAGGAAGAGAATATCGAACTGAGCCGGGAGCACTACTACGAGGTGAGCGCGACCCTGACGGCGAAGTTGCAGGATTTTGGCGTGCAGGGGACGGTCGCCGGGATCTCGCCCGGACCGGTGGTGACAACCTATGAATTCTCGCCGGCGCCAGGGGTCAAAATCAACCGCATCGTGACCCTGGCCGATGATCTGGCGATGGTGCTCCGCGTCGATCGGGTGCGCATCGTCGGTTCGATCCCCGGCAAGGCGGCCATCGGCATCGAGATCCCCAATCCGGTGCGGAGAACGGTTTTTCTCCACGATATCCTGACGAGTTCCGCCTACCAGGACGCCGCCTCGCCCCTGACCCTGGCCCTGGGCTTTGACGTCATCGGCCAGCCGGTGGTCGCCAATCTGGCCCGGATGCCGCATCTGCTCATCGCCGGGGCCACCGGCGCGGGCAAATCGGTGGCGATCAATGCCTTTATCGCCTCGATCCTGTTCAGGGCGACCCCGGAGGAGGTCCGTCTGCTCATGATCGATCCCAAGCGGATCGAGCTGTCGGTGTACGATGACATCCCGCATCTGCTCCATCCCGTGGTGGTGGAGGCGAAGATGGCCTCCCGCGCCCTGCAGTGGGCGGTTCGGGAAATGGAGCGCCGCTACCGTCTGCTGGAGGAGAGGCGGGTCAAGTCGCTGGCCTCGTACAACCAGGCGGCCGAAGAGAAGCTCCCCTCGATTGTGGTCATTGTCGACGAACTGGCCGACCTGATGATGGTCGCCTCCAAGGACGTGGAAACCTCGATAGCCCGTCTGGCGCAGATGGCGCGCGCCGCGGGCATGCACATCATCCTGGCCACCCAGCGGCCATCGGTCGATGTGCTGACCGGCCTGATCAAGGCCAACTTCCCCACCCGCATCTCGTTTAAGGTTTCGTCCAAGGTCGACTCCCGGACCATTCTCGACGGGTCCGGGGCCGAACATCTGCTCGGCATGGGCGACATGCTGTTCTTGCCGCCCGGCGCGGCCAAGTTGCAGCGGATCCACGGCGCCTTCATCTCCGAGCAGGAAACGGACCGGCTGGTCGACTACCTCAAAAGTCAGGGGACCGCCGAGTACGACGAATCGGTGCTGCACGGTATCGAGGAGGTTCCAGAGGAGACCGATGCCGGCAGCGAGGACTACGATGAAAAATATGACGAGGCGGTCGCCGTGGTCACCGAGACGGGCCAGGCCTCGATCTCCATGGTGCAGCGCAGGTTGCGGGTGGGGTACAACCGTGCCGCCCGGATGATCGAGATCATGGAGAAAGAGGGCATTGTCGGCCCGGCCGACGGTTCGCGTCCGCGCGAAGTTCTGGTTCGTACGACCTATTCTGAAAACGATCAACGATGACGGCACGTTGCGGCATAAAACAATCCGGCATCCGGCCGGATTGCGGGCGCATGGCGAACAGCGATTCGTTGTGTGGAGATGGCCGGCAGCATTTATCCATATTTCTGATGCTATTATTAGATTTAGTTGTTCGATGCCGGTTTGTTAAATTTTGTTATTCCGTACTATTTTGACGATTTTTCTTGACATCGAGACGGTAACAAATTAATAGTGCTAAGGTCTGGAAATGAGTGGCTGTTCATTTTTTTGTGCCATGGAAATTGATTTGCGAATGGGTGCAAATAATGAGCGGGCCGCGCACCGACTGCGGTCAAAAACGGATGGCTCCGCGCCATGCGTGTTTGTGTTGCTTGTACAGTGAAGTCAGAGGTTGATGGTTGTCCAGATCGGGCGCCGAAACGGAAAATCCAAGTGAGGAGGTAGTTTAAATGCCAAGTTACGTAGATCCTTCAAAGTGCGATGGTTGTAAGGGCGGCGACAAGACCGCCTGCATGTACATCTGCCCCAATGACCTGATGGTGCTCAATGTCGAGGCCATGAGGGCATACAATCAGGAGCCGGATGCATGCTGGGAGTGCTATTCCTGTGTCAAGATTTGTCCGCAGGGCGCGATCTTTGTCCGTGGGTACGACGACTTTGTGCCGCTGGGCGGCCAGGTTCACCCGATGCGTTCTTCCGACTCCATCATGTGGACCGTCAAGTTCCGCAACGGCAACATCAAACGCTTCAAGTTCCCCATCCGGACCACAGCGGAAGGCGCGGCCAACGACTATGCCGGCCAGCGGGGCGCGAATCTGGATGACGAATGCCTGCTGCTCGAAAGCAATCTGCCGAAGCCCACCAAACTGGCCTGATTGCCAAGGCGGATTGGGGTTCATTAGGTTTGAGTTCTGTTCTGATACTATTATCTTAAGGAGATAGGAATATGGCATTACCGAATAAGCCAAAAGGCGAGCTTGTTGCCGTCGTCGATCCGGAAATCGTTGAGCATAGCTGTGATGTACTGATCGTTGGCGGCGGTATGGCTGCCTGCGGCACCGCTTTCGAGATCAAGAAGTGGGCCCCCGAGGGCATGAAAGTCATCCTCTGCGACAAGGCGTCCCTGGAGCGTTCCGGCGCTGTTGCGCAGGGCCTGTCCGCCATCAACACCTACATCGGCGAGAACCCCATCGAAGACTATGTCAAGATGGTGCGCAACGACCTGATGGGCGTGGTTCGCGAGGATCTGATCTATGACCTCGGCCGTCACGTGGACGAGTCTGTTATGCTGTTTGAGGAATGGGGACTGCCGATCTGGAAGAGAGCGGACGACGGCTCCAACCTCGACGGCGCCAAGCCTGCCAAGACCCTCCGCGAAGGCGGCACCCCGGTTCGTACCGGCAAGTGGCAGATCATGATCAACGGCGAGTCCTATAAGTGTATCGTTGCCGAGCCTGCCAAAAAGGCGCTGGGCGAAGAAAACATTCTGGAGCGCGTTTTCATCGTCAAGATGCTGCTTGACAAGAACAAAGAGAATACCATCGCCGGCGCTGTCGGTTTCTCGACCCGTGAGAACAAGGTGCATGTGTTCAAGTGCAAAACCGCTCTCGTAGCCTGCGGCGGCGCGGTCAACATTTTCCGGCCGCGGTCCACCGGCGAAGGCAAAGGCCGCGCCTGGTATCCGGTATGGAATGCCGGTTCCACCTACACCATGTGCGCTCAGGTCGGCGCCACGCTGACCATGATGGAAAACCGTTTCACCCCCTCGCGCTTCAAAGATGGATACGGTCCGGTTGGCGCCTGGTTCCTTCTGTTCAAGGCCAAAGTACAGAACGGTCTGGGCGAGTTCTACGCCAACAGCCCGGCGGTCAAGGACGAGCTGGCCAAGTACATGCCCTATGGCGCATCTCCCGTTACCCCGACCTGTCTGCGGAACCACCTGATGCTCAACGAGCTGAAGGCTGGCCGCGGCCCGATCTACATGGCCACCGAGGTTGCTCTGAACGCCTTCCTGGATGCGCAGCGCGCCGCCGGCAAGGATGAGAAAGAGGTGAAGAAGTTCTGGAAGCACCTCGAATCCGAGGCATGGGAAGACTTCCTGGATATGTCCGTTGGCCAGGCCGGTCTGTGGGCCGGTATGGACATCGAGCCCGAGAAGGTTGGCTCCGAGATCATGCCGACCGAACCCTACATGCTGGGTTCCCACTCCGGCTGCTGCGGCATCTGGACCTCCGGCCCAGAAGAGGACTGGGTTCCCGCCATCAATGGTCCCCGCTCGCATCAGTACAAATGGGGCTACAACCGCATGACCACCGTCAACGGTCTGTTCACCGCCGGTGACGGCGTCGGCGCCTCCGGCCACAAGTTCTCCTCCGGCTCCCATGCCGAAGGCCGTATCTGTGCCAAGCAGATGGTCAAGTACTGCCGCGACAACGCCGGCTTTACTCCCGAGTTGGCGCAGACTGCAAAAGAGCTGGCCGACGAGGTGTACGCACCGGTTCGGCTGTACAATCAGTTCAAGGATGCAACCACCGCAGCCGACGTGAACCCGAACTACGTCAAGCCGGCCGGTATGATGATGCGTCTGATGAAGGCCACCGACGAGTACGGCGGTGGTGTGGCCACCTACTACATGACCTCCGGCAAACTGCTCAACATCTGTCTCGACCTGCTCCGGCTGATGCGTGAAGATGCGGAGAAGATGGCCGCCGGCGACCTGCATGAGTTGATGCGTGCCTGGGAGAACTATCACCGCATCTGGTGTGTAGAGACCCATATCCGTCACATCGAGTTCCGGAAGGAATCCCGTTATCCCGGATTCTACTATCGTTCCGACTATCCGACCTGCGATGACGAGAACTGGAAGGTCTTCGTCAACTCCACCTTTGATCCGAAGACCAAAGAGTGGAAGTGCGAGAAGGTTCCGTGCATCAACGTTATCGAGACCACTCCTTGGCTTTGATTTCGATAACACATTGATTATCTGATCAAAAATCTCCAGACTCCTTTTGTGGAGTCTGGAGATTTTTTGTATCAACTGGGTTGTTTTTGTTTGAGTTGATCCGAAAGATGAAGTAATTTTTCAAATTTCGGATCAATTGAACCAGAAATCACCTTTCATCAATACCAGCAGTCATGGAGGATTGGCATGAGTAACACTGCAGGCAATGGTGCGGTACTGGTTGTGGGTGGCGGTATCAGTGGTCTGACCGCCGCGCTCGAAGCTGCTGAAGTCGGCAACGATGTTTTTCTTGTTGAGAAGAACGCCTACTTTGGCGGCCGGGTTGCCCAGCTCAACCAGTATTTCCCCAAACTTTGTCCCCCCACCTGTGGGCTTGAAATCAATTTTAAGCGCATCAAAGACAACCGTCGGATCAGGACCTATACCCTGACGACTGTCAAGTCGGTCAGCGGCGGCCCGGGAAATTTCGAGGTCCAGTTGGAAACAGCGCCACGGTACATCAATGCCAACTGCACGGCCTGTGGCGATTGCGCGCAAGCTTGCGGCGAGGAAATCGCCGATCCGTTCAACTTCGGCATGAACACCACCAAGGCAGTGTATCTTCCCCATGAGATGGCCTTTCCGCGCAGGTATGTCCTGGCGAAAGAGGCCTGCTCCGCCGCATCGCTGGATGCGATCAAAGCTGCCTGCAAGTACAATGCGGTTGATCTGGACATGCAGCCGCAAACCTTTACCCTGAAGGTCAGCTCCATCATCTGGTCGACCGGGTGGAATCCCTACGATCCCGCCAAGATCACCAACCTGAACTTCAGCTCCTCGAAGGCCATCGTCACCAACATGATGATGGAGCGCCTGGCAGCCGCCAACGGCCCGACCAAAGGCAAAATTCTTCGTCCCGGCGACGGCAAGGAGCCCGCCTCTTTTGCCTTTGTCCAATGTGCCGGTTCGCGCGACGAGAACCATCTGCAGCACTGCTCCTACATCTGCTGCATGGCGACCTTCAAGCAGATCTCCTATATCCGAGCTCAATATCCGGATGCCAAGATCTACGTCTTCTACATCGATCTGCGCACCCCGGGCAAGTACGAGCATTTCCGCGAGAAGTTCATGGCCGATGCCAATACGACCTTCATCAAGGGGAAGGTGGCCGACATCGTCGCGGAGCGGGATGGCGGCGTGACTGTCACCGCTGAAAATGCCATTACCGGCGCCAAGGTTCACCAGAAAGTCGACCTGTGCGTTCTGGCAACCGGCATGGAACCGGCGCTGGGAGAGCAGGGCAAGGCCTTGAATGTGGCCATGGACGGCAATGGATTCGTGGTTTCTGATGCTGCGAAGGGAATGCTCTCAGCAGGTTGCGCCAAAGCTGCCGTCGATGTGTATACCAGTGGACAAGCCTCCACGGCAGCCGCCCTTAAAGCAATTCAGATCGGACGTTAGGAGGAAGAGTCAATGAAGAAAGTATATGGTGCATATCTCTGTACTGGTTGCGGCATTGGCGCTGTCCTCGATGTTGATGGCCTGAAGGATGCGGCTTCTGACGCCGGCATTGCGATGAAGGATCACGCCTGTCTGTGTGGCGCGGAAGGACGGGCATTCATCGAGAAAGACATCGCTGATCAAGGGGTGAACACGATCGTGGTCTGCGGCTGCTCGCCGCGCGTCATGCAGCAGGAGTTCAATTTCGGCGAACAGACCATCACCGTGCGGGGCAACCTGCGCGAGCACGTTGCCTGGACCGGTTCGTTGAAAGATGACGGCAGCGTCGACGATTTCCTCCAGGAAATGGCGACGGACTATGTCCGGATGGCCGTGACCAGGGCCCAGAAAACCGAACTGCCCGCGCCCTACAAGCTGGAAACCATCTCGAAAAAGATCCTGGTCATGGGTGGCGGCATCGCCGGATTGACGGCCGCCCAGGAGGCTGCCAAGGCCGGATACGAAGTCACCCTGGTTGAAAAGGAAGCGCAGTTGGGCGGCAAGGCCCTGGGCTGGCGCAAGATGTTCCCGACCGCCTACCCGTATGCCGACCTCGAGAACCCGAGCATCCAGAACATGGTTGCCGAGGTGCAGGCCAACGGCAAGATTACGGTCAAAACCGGGACCGAAGTGGCGCGTATCGGCGGTGCTCCGGGCCAGTTCAACGTCACCTTCAAGACGGCGGGCGCAGCCTCGGAATGGGATGCCCCCGCCAAGGTGACCGCTGACCAGCAGGATCTGATCAACAAGGGCGAACTTGAAGACCCGAACAAGGGGTTGCAGAAGTACACCACCGCCAATCCTGATGGCGAGATGTTCGGCGCGGTCGTGCTGGCAACCGGCTGGACCCCCGCCGATGTTTCGCAGTATGAGCACCTCGGCCACGGCAAGATTGCCAATGTGGTGACGAATGCCGAATTCGAAAAGCTGGCGAAGAACGGCAAGGTGCCCGCCCGGGTCGCCTTTGTGCAAAGTCCGGGCGGCAAGGAAGATGACAAGGATTTTCCGTACTGCAACTCGGTCACCTCCATGGTTGCCCTGAAGCAGGCCAACTATGTGGTGGAGGACAACCCGGTCGACGGAAAGGCGTACATCCTGTACCAGCACATGCGCACTCCGGGCAACGCCGAGTTCTTTTACAAGAGCATGCAGGCCAAAGACGGGGTGTTCATGACCAAGGCGGCGGTCACCAAGGTGACGGCTGGCGGGGGCGCGTTGCTTGTCGATGTCGAAGACAATCTGTTGGGTGAGAACCTCCAACTGGAAGTGGATATGGTCGTTCTCGCCGCCGGCATGATTCCGACCACGGCCGGCGCCAATACGATCAACCTTGCCTACCGTCAGGGACCGGCCTTCCTCGACCTCGACCTGTTCGACGGCTATGCCGACTCGCACTTTGTCTGCTTTCCGTATGAGACGAGAAGGACCGGTATCTACAACTGTGGCGGCGTCCGCAAGGCCGAAACCATGGACGAGACCATTGACGATGCGACCGGCGCGGCTTTGAAGGCGATCCAGTGCATCGAGTCGGCGAATCGGGGCGTTGCGGTGCATCCGCGCTCCGGCGATCAGACCTATCCGGATTTCTTCTTTTCGCGTTGTACCCAATGCAAGCGCTGTACGGAAGAATGTCCTTTCGGCGCATTGGACGACGACGAGAAGGGTACGCCGCTCCCCAACCCGACCCGTTGCCGCCGCTGTGGCACCTGTATGGGCGCCTGCCCCGAGCGGATCATCAACTTCGCCGATTACAGCATCGATATGATCGGTTCGATGGTCAAATCCATCGAAGTGCCCGACGACGATGAGGAGAAGCTGCGCGTAGCCGTTTTTGTCTGCGAGAACGACGCCTATCCGGCAATCGACATGTCGGGCATGCATCGGAACAAGATGAACCGGCTGGTTCGTTTCATCCCGGTCCGTTGCCTGGGTTCGGTCAACATGGTGTGGATCAAGGATGCCATGTCTTCCGGCATGGATGGCGCGTTGCTGCTTGGCTGCAAGTACGGCGACGATTATCAGTGCCATTTTGTCAAGGGATCTGAGATTGCTTCGCGGCGCATGGAAAACATCGGCGAAACCCTCGGCTCGCTGGGGCTCGAGCCTGAACGGTGCGGTGTCCGTGAAATCGCCATTACCGATTATGATAAGCTTCCGGCGATCATCGACGAGTTCGTTGAAGAAATCGTTGCCATGGGACCAAATCCATTTAAGGGTTATTGATCGTATCGTCTTGAAAACGCCGCCATCCTCGTTTATTACAGGATGGCGGCGACCTTTTTGTGTTACCGGTTTCCGCCAGAGAGACGCTGTGCCGATTATCATTTTGCCTGACAGGAGGAAATGAATGACTATGAACGTGCAACCCGATCTTGAATTTATCAGAGCCATGAAGGAGGCTGGCGGTAACACGTTGAAGCAGTGTTATCAATGCGCGACGTGCTCGGTCGCCTGCCCGCTTTCCTCCGACACCAAACCGTTTCCGCGCAAAGAGATGATCCTTGCCCAATGGGGCCTGAAGGATCAACTGATCGCGGACCCCAATGTATACTTGTGCCATCACTGCGGCGATTGCATCGCGCTCTGTCCGCGCGGCGCCCGTCCCGGCGATGTGCTGGGGGCGATCAGGGCCTATGTCTACCGCTCGCTCGGCTGGCCGAAAGGGCTTGCGGACCTGTGCAGCAAAGCAAAGAACCTCCCGGTGCTGATCGGCATTCCGGCTGTTGTCATCTTCTTTATGTGGCTGATTTCCGGCGGCATGCATTTCCCGTCCGGCGAGCAGTTCGCCAAGGTCGGCTACACGCATTTTTTTGGTCATTGGGATTTTCGCCTGTTGGCAAAGAACGTGCTGTTCATCGACATCATCATGCTGGGCTCTGTCGGCATCGCTGTGTTTTCCCTGTACAAGGGCGCGTCCGCGCTTTGGAACGGCATGACGGCTTCCATCGGTCAGAATGAAGTCCTGTACCGGCCGTCAGTGCCCCAGTTCATCAAACAATTCTTGTGGCCGGCAATCCTCGAAATCCTTGCGCACAAACGGTTTCGCGAGTGCACGATCAATGCCGACCGGGTCAGAGGGCATCAGCCCCTGGTTTGGGCATTCATCGGTCTGTTTTTCGTGACCTGCTATTCGCTGTTCGTCCAGGACGTGCTGGGGATCTTTTGGCCCTCCATGCACGGTCCCCTCTCCATGTGGGGGCCGGTCAAGTGGGTGGCCAACGTCGCGGCTGTGGCGATGATTATGGGCACAGTCATCCTGTGGCAGAACAGAAATAAAATGGAGGCGGCGGGAACAGCCAACACATTTTATGACTGGTTTCTGATCTGGATTATCATGGGCGTGGGCGTGACAGGGCTTGCCGCGGAGGTACTGCGCCTGGTTGGCGTCGTTTCGCTCGGGTATATCGTGTACTATGTGCATCTCATCTCTGTCATGATGCTCTTCCTCTACCTGCCGTACACCAAGTTTGCCCACATCGTGTACCGTACACTCGCCATGGCGTTTGAGCGCTACCGCGAGTCCTCGTATGTCAAGAATCCGCTGAACGGATGACCTGCGCGGGCACATGATCCACCACAAAACCGGGAAGGCAACTTCCCGGTTTTTTATTGAATGGTCGCGCGAAAAACATATTGATTTTTAAATTTTGTCGAGTATATTTTTCGGGTTCATGCTGGCGTAGCTCAATTGGCAGAGCACCTGATTTGTAATCAGGGGGTTGCGGGTTCAAGTCCCATCGCCAGCTCCAGGAAATTGAGAAGACAAGAGCCAGAAAGCGGCTGACCGGATCGTTATCAGCTTTCTTGCTCTTGTCTTTTGGTGATACAGTGGAGGGGTTCCCAAGTGGCCAAAGGGAGCAGACTGTAAATCTGCCGGCGGAGCCTTCGGAGGTTCGAATCCTCCCCCCTCCACCACATCCTGGTGCGATGGAGCCGCGCTTGGCGGCGCGTAGCGTTATGAGGAAGCGGGAATAGCTCAATGGTAGAGCATCAGCCTTCCAAGCTGAGGGTTGCGGGTTCGAGTCTCGTTTCCCGCTCCAGTATCTCCTCTGGCGACAACCAAGAGGAACGGCAACCATCCGGTTCGACGATCTTCGCCCACGTAACTCAGGGGTAGAGTACCTCCTTGGTAAGGAGGAAGTCATCGGTTCAAATCCGATCGTGGGCTCCAAAGCAACAATCGATTGAGCGCAAGGATCGATTGATTGTCTGATTGAATATTTTGTCCAAGGAGACATGAAATGGCGAAGGAAAAATTCACGCGGACGAAGCCGCATGTCAATGTCGGAACGATCGGCCATATAGACCATGGCAAAACCACGCTGACCGCGGCGATAACGC
>WQUH01000191.1 GCA_009782165.1 Pseudomonadota bacterium
CCCTGGCCAGGGCCGAGGCCAATGCGTTCGCCCTGCGGAAGAAGGCGGAGCGGTATCGTCAACTGGTGGCCATCGATGCGGTCAGCAAGCAGGACTACGACGACATCGCCGCGGCCCTCAGCCAGGCGGAAGCGGATATCGCCGGCGGCAAGGCGGCCCTGGAAATGGCAAAAATCAACCTCGACTATACCCGCGTCACCGCGCCGATCAGCGGAGTCATCGGCCGCTCCTCCGTCACTCCGGGCGCGCTGGTGACCACGAACCAGGCAACGCCCCTGGCCACCATTCAGCAGTTGGAACCGGTGTTCGTCGATATCACCCAGTCGAGCGCCGAGATGCTCCGGCTGAAGAAAAGCCTGGCGAGCGGCGAACTGAAGGGAGACAAGCAGGGGCGGGCCCAGGTTCAGCTCATGCTCGAAGACGGCTCGGCCTATCCGCACCAGGGCGCCCTCAAATTCAGCGAGGTGTCGGTGGAGCAGACCACCGGCTCGGTCACCCTGCGCGCCCAGTTTCCCAACCCCGAACAGTTGCTGCTGCCCGGCATGTTTGTCCGCGGCATCATCCAGGAAGGGGTGCGCGAGCAGGGCATGCTGGTGCCCCAGCGGGGCGTGGGCCGCAACTCCATCGGCATGCCGACCGCCCTGGTGATCGGGGCCAACGAGATGGTGGAGTTGCGGATGATCAAAACCGAACGGGCGATTGGCGATGCCTGGCTGGTCATTGACGGTTTGCAGGCCGGCGACCGGGTCATTGTCGAGGGACTCCAGCGGGTGCGGCCGGGCATGCCGGTCAAGGCGACGCCTTTCGCGGCCAAGGGCGCGGAAGCCGGCGGCCAGCCGACGGCGCCGAAGTCGTGAGGAGTAGCTGATCATGTCCCGTTTTTTCATCAATCGTCCCATCTTTGCGTGGGTTCTCGCCATCATGGTCATGCTGGCCGGCCTGTTGTCCATTCACTCGCTGCCGGTCTCCCAGTATCCGGCGATCGCGCCGCCGCAGATCGCCATCAACGCCGTCTATCCCGGCGCCTCGGCGCAGACCGTGCAGGACACGGTGACCCAGGTGATCGAGCAGAAGCTCAACGGCATCGACAACCTGATCTACATGGCCTCCTCCAGCGACTCGTCGGGCGCCGTGTCCATCATCCTGACCTTCAAGGCCGGAACCGACCCCAACATCGCCCAGGTCCAGGTGCAGAACAAGCTGCAACTGGCGGTGCCGCTGCTGCCGATGGTCGTCCAGCAGCAGGGGATCGCGGTGGTCAAGTCGACCAGGAACTTTCTTTTGATCGTCGGTCTTGTTTCCGAAGACGGTTCCATGGATCGCACCGGCCTCAACGACTACCTGGTGTCCAATGTCCAGGATATCGTCAGCCGGCTCGACGGGGTGGGCGAACTGCTGGTCTTCGGCACCCAGAACGCCATGCGGGTCTGGGTGGACCCGAACAAGCTGAACAACTACGGCCTCACGGTCAACAATGTCGTCAGCGGCCTCACCGCCCAGAACGCCCAGGTGTCCGCCGGCCAGTTGGGCGGCCTGCCCGCGGCCGCCGGCCAGCAGTTGAACGCGACGATCACGGCCCGCACCCTGCTCCAGACCCCGGAACAGTTCGGCGCCATTGTCCTGCGGACCAACACCGACGGCTCGATTGTCCAGCTCAAGGATGTGGCCGAGTGCAAGATCGGCACCGAGAATTACGAGATCCAGTCGTTCTACAACGGCAAGCCGATGGGCGGCATGGGCATCCGGCTCGCCTCCGGGGCCAACGCCCTGGAGACAGGCGACCGGATCAAGGCCAAGATGGCTGAACTGTCGAAGTATTTTCCGCCCGGCATGAAGGTCGTCTACCCGTACGACACCACCCCCTTTATCAAGATCTCGATCGAGGAGGTGGTGCAGACGCTGGCCGAGGCGGTGTGCCTGGTCTTTCTGGTCATGTTTCTGTTCCTGCAGAATATCAGGGCAACCTTTATCCCGGCGATCGCGGTGCCGGTGGTGCTGCTCGGGACCATGGGGGTTCTGGCGGCGACCGGTTATTCGATCAACACCCTGACCATGTTCGCCCTGGTCATCGTCATCGGTCTGCTGGTCGACGATGCCATCGTGGTGGTGGAAAACGTGGAGCGGATCATCGACGAACAGGGCCTGTCGCCCCACGACGCCACCATCAAATCCATGGGCCAGATCACCGGCGCCCTGGTGGGGATCGCCACCGTCCTGACCGCGGTCTTTCTGCCCATGGCCTTTTTCAGCGGCTCCACCGGCGTCATTTACCGCCAGTTCTCCGTCACCATCATTTCGGCCATGATCCTCTCGGTCATGGTGGCGATGATCCTCACCCCGGCCCTGTGTTCCAGCCTGCTGGTTTCCCACGAAAAAAGGCGCGCGAACGAGGGGCGCGGGGTGCTGGGCCGTTTTTTTCGTGTTTTTAACCGCTGTTTCAATCTGGGCCGGAGCACCTACGAGGGGATCGTCGGCCGCTCCTTTAACCGGAAATGGCGCTACCTGGGCTTCTACGTGGTGATCGTCCTGATCATGGCCTTTTTTTTCCACCGCCTGCCCACCTCCTTTCTGCCTGACGAAGACCAGGGTTTCATCATCTGTCAGGTGCAGCTCCCGGCCGGCGCGACCCAAGAGCGGACCGTCGATGTGATCCGGCAACTGGAGCAGCACTTCCTGACCCAGGAGCCGGCCACGGTGGAGAGCGTGATCACCGTGACCGGGTTCAGTTTTGCCGGCCGCGGCCAGAACATGGGTTTGGCCTTTGTCAAGCTCAAGGATTGGGGCAAGCGTCAGCGCCCGGACCTGAAGGCGCCGGCCATCGCCGGCCGGGCCATGATGGCCTTCAGGGGTTCCCCGGCTTTCCGCGACGGCATGGCCTTTGCCTTCGCGCCGCCGGCGGTGATCGAGTTGGGCGTGGCCAACGGGTTCGACCTCCAGTTGCAGGACCGGGGCGGCCTGGGGCATGACAAACTGATGGCGGCGCGGAACCAGTTGCTGGGCATGGCCATGGGGAACCAGAAACTGGTCGCGGTCCGGCCGAACGGTCAGGACGATTCCTCGCAGTTCATCCTGGACATCGACGATGTCCGGGCCGGCACCCTGGGCGTCTCGGCCCAGAGCATCAACGATGTGCTCTCCACGGCCTGGGGCGGCATGTACATCAACAACTTCATCCAGAATGGGCGGGTGAAGCGGGTCTATGTCCAGGCCGATGCCCCCTTCCGCATGCTGCCGGAGGATCTCAAGCACTGGTACGTCAGCAACAACAAAGGGGAAATGGTGCCTTTTTCCGCCTTTGCCACGACCCGCTGGCACTACGGTTCGCCGCGGCTGGAACGCTATAACGGCATTCCGGCAGTGGAGATCCTCGGCCAGGCCGCGCCGGGCATCAGTTCCGGCGAGGCCATGGCGGAGATGGAAGCGATGGTGGCCCAACTGCCGGACGGCATCGGCTACGAGTGGACCGGGCTCTCCTACGAGGAGAAGAACGCCGGCGCCCAGGCCCCGGCCCTGTACGCCATTTCGCTGCTGGTGGTCTTCCTCGCGGTGGCCGCCCTGTACGAGAGCTGGACCATCCCCTTTGTCAACCTGCTGATGCTGCCGCTGGGACTGGTGGGCGCGGTCACGGCCGTGACCCTGCGGTTTCTGCCGAACGACGTCTATCTCCAGATCGGCCTCTTGACCACTGTCGGCCTGTCGACCAAGAACGCCATCCTGATCATCCAGTTCATCAAGGAACGGATGGGGCGGGGACAGGAACTGGTCGAGGCGACCCTGGCGGCGGTGAAGATCCGGCTCCGCCCGGTCATCATGACCTCGCTGGCCTTTTTCTTCGGCACCCTGCCGCTGGCCCTGACCAAGGGGGCGGGCGCGGGCGCGCAGAACGCCATCGGCACCGCCGTCACCGGCGGTCTGCTGTCGGCCACCTTCATCGATTTGCTCTTCATTCCCTTTTTCTTCGTCCTGATCTCGCGGCTGTTCGGCAGAAAACACCGGCAACAGAACGCGCAGCAGACCGTGCCGGCTACCCAGTCCGGCAATGGACCGGAGGCCCACTGACATGCAGCGAACCCAGCGAATTGCGCTCACCTTGTGTCTGTCGTTCAGCCTTGTCGGCGG
>WQUH01000192.1 GCA_009782165.1 Pseudomonadota bacterium
CTCGATGCCCTGGCGCTGGCCGTAGTGGAAGCTGAGACAGTTGCAGGCAAAGCCCTGGGAGCGGGCAATGGCCAGGACCGTGGTCGAATCGAGGCCGCCGCTGAGCAGCACCACCGCTTGCCGTTCGTTCATCTGCGTTCCGCCGGGAATCCTGAGGGAGAAAAGGGTATTTTTTCGCGCACAATGATGGCCTGCGGGCCCACCTCCGCCCGGTAGGCGAGAAAACGGACCCCCTGGCCGGCTGCCCAGACCACGGTTTCGGCGTACACCGGATCGATCTCGGCCGCCGGCGCGCACCGGTCGGCATCGCCCCGCTGGACGCAGAACACCACCGCCGCGCCGTATCCGGCCGCCGCCAGCCGGACCAGTTCATGCAGGTGTTTGGCGCCGCGGGCGGTGACCGCATCGGGAAACAGGGCCACCCCCTGTTCCGCCAGGGAACAGTTCTTGACCTCCAGGAAGACCGTGCCGCCCGAGGTTTCGAGGCGGAAATCCAACCGGCTGCCAACGGCGACAGGCACCTCCGGCACAATCGTATGGAGAGCGCCGAAGTCAGCGATCACGCCGTTTTCCAGCGCTTCCCGGATGAGATGGTTGGTCCGCCCGGTATGGACCCCGATCCACACCCCCTGTTCCCGGACCATCTCCAGGGTCCAGGGATACTTTCGCCGGGGATTGTCGGCGCGGCTGATCAGCACCGGACTTCCCGGGGTCGAGCACCCGCGCATGGAGCCGGAATTGGGGCAGTGGACGGTCAGCGATTGCCCGTCGGCCAAAACGACATCGGCGAGAAACCGTTTGTACCGTCGCGCCAATGTGCCGGGCTGGCAGCTTGCCGGTAAGCGCATGACAAGCTCAGTAGTGGAAAAATGAGGCTGATTTGGGCGTGAAGCTGGAATTTTTTGCGTAAATCATATATTTTTCCTCATTACCGTTGCACCTCAGTCAGCTTCGGCAACCGCTGGGGGCTGAACCGGGAGCGCCGGTAATCAGATTTTTTTCTAAATCACGTACTATTTTAAAAGAAAATATGTTATGTGAGCAGGTGACACAGGCGCGAAAGCCCTGAACGGCAACCCCTGGCAGCGGCCCGGCATTGTTCGCCGCATGCGCCGCATGCCTGCCGGTTTGCTCAAGCAGACGCGCAGATAGCATCTTACCGGCATATACCAGTTCCTCACCCATAATCCAACCGCAAAGGAGCATCCTCCATGAAACTCGGGCTTAATGGTCTTGGACGAATCGGCAAGTTAACCTTGTGGAATCAGGTTTCCCGCCAGTATTTTTCGGAAATCGTCGTCAACCTCGGCCGCAATGTCGGCGGCGGACTCGAGGATATCGCCGCTGCCATCGAAAAAGATTCCACCTATGGCCGGCTCAGCATGTATCTCCACGGATTCAAGGGCGGCCGGGTGATCGAGAACCTGAACGAGGAGAAGGGAACGCTGACCATCAACGGCATGCCGGTCACCTTCCTGCGCACGGCGCGCAACCCCAAGGACATTGACTGGAAAGCCAATCAGGTGCGGCTGGTTGTCGACTCCACCGGCGCCTTCAAGGATCCCACCGCCGACCCCAACGAGGGCAGAGGAGCGGCGCGCGGCCATCTTTCGGCCGGCGCGGAAAAGGTGATCGTTTCCGCCCCGTTCAAGATTCAGGCCAAGGGACTCGGCATGCCCGAGGACGCGGTGACGGCGGTGATGGGCATCAACGACGACGATTACGATCCGGCCCGGCATAACATCATCTCCGCCGCATCGTGCACCACGACCTGTCTGTCCTATATGATCAAGCCCCTGCTCGACCACTTCGGCGCCAACCGGATGCTGTCGGCCTCCATGGTCACGGTGCATGCGGCCACCGGCTCCCAGGAGGTGCTGGATCGGCTGCCCGCCGCCGGCGCCTCGGACCTGCGGAAGAACAGGTCGATTCTCAACAATATCATCCTGACCACCACCGGCGCCGCCAAGGCCCTGGGCCTGGTCATCCCCGAGATGCAGAGCATCGGCTTCATCGCCGAGTCGGTGCGCATCCCGACTTCGACCGGATCGCTGATCGTTCTGGTGCTCAACCTCCAGGATGAGCTCGAAAACCCGATCAAACGCGGCCTGATCAACTCGATCTACGAAGAGTACGCCAAAACCAGTCCCTATCTGGTTTTTTCCAAGGAACAGAACGTGTCGTCCGACATCATCGGCATGCCACGGGCGGCGGTGGTGATCGAATCCAGCGAAATTCATACCAGGACGGCCGCCATCAGGGTCAACCTGCAGAATCTCAAGGGCTTTAAGTGTGAGGCCAGCGCCTCGCCCATTCTGGAGGTGCCGCTGACCCAGGCGGTCATCTATGGCTGGTACGACAATGAACTGGGCAGCTACACCAACATGCTTGCCGAACTGACCGTTACGGTGGCCGACCGGATGATGTGATCGTCCGGCCGTTGCTGCCTGCGGATCTGCCCCAGGTGGAGCGGATCGAGCGGGACGCCGCGCCTTCGTCCTGGAGCGAGGCGCAGGTGCGGGAGGAAATCGGAGCGGCCAGCGGCTTTGCCCTGGTTGCGGCGAGTGGGGACACGGTGTACGGGTATGCCTTTTTTCGAACCTGTTTTCCCGAGAGCGAGCTTGTGCATCTGGCGGTCGCTCCGGAACGGCGGCGGCGGAAGGTGGCGACCTCCCTGTTGGCCCAGGCTATGGCCGGATTGGCCGATCAGGGGTACACCACCTGTTATCTCGAGGTCCGGAAGTCGAATATCGCGGCCCGGCAACTGTATGCCCGAGCCGGTTTCGTTCAGGTGGGCACACGCAAACAGTATTACAGTCAGCCGGTCGAGGATGCCTTGCTGTTGACCAGGGAGATCCCGACGGCACAGGAGGAACACAAATGAAGACACTGCGGGATATTGAACTGGCAGGCAAGAGAGTGCTGGTGCGGGTTGATTTCAATGTGCCCATGGGCGAGGCCGGCGATATTACCGATGATCTGCGCATCCGCACCGTGTTGCCGACGCTGCAATACCTGCTTGCGCAGCAGGCCAGGGTGATTGTCTGCACCCACATGGGACGGCCGAAGGGGCAACGGGTGGAGAAATACTCGCTGGCGCCGATCGCCGCGCATCTGGCCCAGCTTTTGGGACAGCCGGTGCCTCTGGCCGGGGATTGCATCGGGCCGGCGGCGGCCGATGCGGTCGGGATGCTCAAGGACGGCGAGATCCTCATGCTGGAAAATCTGCGTTTCCATCCGCAGGAAGAGAAGAACGACCCCGAATTTTCCCGCCAGTTGGCCGGACTGGCGGATGTGTACGTCAACGACGCCTTTGCCGTTTCGCACCGGGCCCATGCCTCGGTGGTCGGAGTCACCGAGCATGTCAGGGAAAAGGCGGCCGGTTTCCTCCTCCAGCAGGAGATGGAATATTTCCACCGGTCCATCGACAATCCGCAGCGGCCGCTGGTGGCCATTGTCGGCGGCGCCAAGGTCTCCGGCAAGCTCGAAGCCCTGCGCAACATGTTGGAGCGGGTCGACAAGATGATCATTGGCGGCGCCATGGCCAACACCTTCCTCAAAAGTCAAGGATATAACATCGGCGCCTCCAAGGTGGAGGACGACCTGCTCGAGACTGCCGCCGACCTCTTGCGGCGCGCCAGGGAACGGGGCATCAACATCTATCTGCCGGTGGATGTGATCGCCGCCGACCGCTTTGCCGCGGATGCGATCTGCAAGCAGGTGACCATTCAGGACATCCCGGACAACTGGATGGCGCTGGATATCGGCCCGGCCTCGGTCATCTGCTTCAACGAGGCCCTGGCCGACGCCAGGACCATCGTCTGGAACGGCCCCATGGGGGCCTTCGAGATGGCGGCCTTTGCCCGCGGCACCATGGCCCTGGCCCATACGGTGGCGGCCTCGCACGCCCTGAGCGTCACCGGCGGCGGCGATTCCAACGCCGCCATTACCCTGTCCGGCGAGGCGGCCAATATCTCCTACATGTCCACCGGCGGCGGCGCCTTTCTCGAACTGATGGAAGGCAAGGCGCTGCCGGGCATCACGGCCCTGGCGTAAAGCC
>WQUH01000193.1 GCA_009782165.1 Pseudomonadota bacterium
TACGGGTTGGGCAGCCATCCCGCCAGGGGATACTCATCGGCCAGGACCAGGGCGAGTTCGGAATCCACGGCCGCCCCGGTCTCGCCTCTGCCATCCTGCGCCGGCCGGTTTTCCTTCTGTTTGGCGGTGGCCGGTTCCGGCCGCACGGCCAGCGGCACGCCGTACATCACCACCAGGCAGCGGGTGCGCCGCTCCGGGTCGATTTTGACCAGGGCCTGCCGAATGGGGTTTCTGATGCGTTTGTCATAGTCCTCCCGCGAGCAGCGCTCCTGGGTGGCGACGCTGAGGCGGATCAGGTGGTCGGCCGGAATCCGGCGCTGCCGCATGTAATAGTGGGCCAACTCGATACTGTCGATGGTTTCCAGGTTGGCGACCACCACCACCTCCTCGGGCGCCAGCGCCCAGCCGGCAGAGGGATGCAAGGCCCAGCCCAAGGCCAGGAGGAAAATGACAAGCTGAATGCGGGTGGCGCTGCGCGACATCATGCTTACTGTTGCAACCGTGTTGGCTGGAAAACCGAAATTGTGGACAAGAGTTAAACCGTACAACCATGCCTGACAAGAAAAATACGCCTGAAACCGAAGAAATGCGGCAAGCGCTGCGCGCCTGGTTCGCCGCCCGCCAGCGGCCCCTGCCGTGGCGGCAGACCTACGATCCGTATCAGATCTGGATTGCGGAAATCATGGGCCAGCAAACCCAGATGGACCGGGTCGTCCACTATTTTTTGCGCTGGCTTGCCCGGTTTCCCGATCTCGCCGCCGTGGCCGCCGCCCCGCAACAGGCCATTCTCAAGGCGTGGGAGGGCCTGGGCTATTACAGCCGGGCCCGGAATCTCCACCGGGCCGCCCAGCAACTGGCCGCCGCCGCCGTCCCCGAGATACCGGCCGACCACCAGCGCCTGCTGGCGCTGCCCGGCATCGGCCCCTACACCGCCGCCGCCATCCTGTCGATCGCCTTCAACCAGCCCTATCCGCTGTTGGACACCAATGTCAAACGGCTCTTCGCCCGTCTGGCCGATCTCGACCAGCCGCTGAACCGGGAAACGACCAAAAAACGACTGGATGCCATGGCCGCCGCCCTGCTCGACCGGGATTGTCCCCGCATCCACAACCAGGCGCTCATGGAACTGGGGGCCCTGGTCTGCACCCCGAAGAACCCGGACTGTCCGGCCTGCCCGCTCCAGCGCCACTGCAAGGCCCATCGGGCCGACACCGTCGAATTCCGTCCTGTCGCCTCGGGCAGACAGAAAAAAATCGACATCACCATGGCCTGCGTCATCCTCCGCCGGGGAGAACATGTGTACATCCAGCAGCGGCTGGCCGATGACATCTGGGGCGGCCTGTGGGAGTTTCCCGGTGGCCGGCTCGAAGCGGAAGAGTCGCCGGAACAGGCCGCCCGGAGGGAGGTGCTGGAGGAAACCGGTTGGGAAATCAACGAATTGCGCGCATTGACCACGGTCATCCACCATTACACCCGCTACCGGGTCACCCTGCACGCCTTTCTCGCCACCCTTGCCGCCGACGCCCCGGAACCCGTTCTGACCGCGGCCAGCCAATACGCCTGGGTCTCTCTGGCCCGCATCCAGGACCATCCTTTTCCCGCTGGCCATCGCCAGATTGTGGGAGTTTTACGTGCGCATTTTCCGGAAAAGTGATAATATAGAGGTATCAAATTTATATGGTATCTGGCCGAGTTATAAAAAAATGAATCGGAAAGTACAATTTACCGGAAAAAAATAGTTGTTTGCGATCAACAATGGTACAATAAAAAAGTGTTACTCCTTATTTTTATTGCCCGGTTGCGACAATAAGGCATGTCTTATCAACACCTGACCCTGATCAACGCCCAGGACGAAGTCCAGCGGCTCAGCACCAACTGGCAGACCCTGCTCGATGCCGTGCCGGAGATGGTGTTCCTGCTCCGTGACGACGGCGAGATCCAGTACGCGAACAGAAGCGCCAAGGCATATTTCGGCGAGCCGTGTCCGCAGTCCGTCTGCGAAACCTTGCAGGAAGCCTGCAAAAATTGCCGGGAAATACTTTCCTCTCCCACGGCATCCAGGGCCGACAGCACCGTCTCCGAGGCGATCATCGACTCCATGCAGGTGGAGTATTCGTCCGCCCCCTTTGTCGGTTATGCCGGCGAGACCCTGATCATGCTGATCATGCGCGACATCACCCAGCGCAAGAATTACGAACGCGAGCTGCTCCAGTTCAACACCAGCATCGAAACCATTCTGGAGCAGAAGATCGGTGAATTGCAGGCCAGCGAGGAGACGCGGGTCCGCCTGTCCCGCCAGGTCAACAGTCTCAAGAGCCAGTTGGGCCACTATCACAAGGCGGACAAGATGGTGGGCCGCAGCCGCAAGATGCGCGAGTTGCGGGAGATGATCCACCAGGTGTCGACTTCGGACGCCACCATCCTCATCACGGGCGAATCCGGCACCGGCAAGGAGTTGGTGGCCAACCTGGTCAAGGCCACAAGTCCCCGCGATGACAAGCCGTTTTTGAAAATCAACTGCAACGCCATCAACGATTCCCTGCTCGAGGCCGATCTGTTCGGTTATGAGAAGGGGGCCTTCACCGGGGCGCAGAACCGCAAGATCGGCAAATTCGAGGTGGTGGACGGCGGCACCATCTTCTTGGACGAGATCGGCGACATCAGCCCCAGGATGCAGGTCGCCCTGCTGCGCGTCCTGCAGAATGGCGAAATTATCCGGGTCGGCGGCACCGAACCGGTGAGGATCAATGTCCGGGTGATCGCCGCGACCAACGTCGACCTCACCCAGGCGGTCAAAGAGAAACGGTTCCGGCTCGATCTCTACTATCGGCTCAACATCATCAACATCGATATTCCTCCGCTCCGCGAGCGCAAGGAAGACATCGTCGAGCTGGTTTCCCACTTTGTCAACCACTACCGGGACGCCTTCAAGAAAGAGATCGACTTCGTGCCGAAATCGACGATCAACCGCCTGCTGGCCCACGATTGGCCGGGCAATGTCCGCGAGCTGGAGAACCTGATCCAGCGGGCGGTCCTCATGGCCAAGGGCAAGATGATTACCGAGAGCGATCTGATTTTCGACCAGGATCCCAACCTGTCCGCCCAGCAATCCGACAGCTTCAACATCGACGACCGGCTCGGCGCCCATACCCTCAAGTCGATCCTGGCCGACTTCGAGGCCGCCATCATCCAGCGCGCCCTGCACAAATACAGCGGCAACGTCTCCACCGCGGCCAACCACCTCAAGATCGGCAAGACAGCCCTGTACGACAAAATCAAACAGCACGGCATCTCCGCCAAAACCATCAAGCATTCCAACAAACACGGCTGAGCATCCGCGCCCGCGCGGGGCGGATCGGCAGGCCGGCGGTTTGCGCGGCGGAATGCGGACAGCCCGACCGATTGTTTGCGACCGGCGATGGCGCGCCGCACGACAACGCGCCGTTTCGCCTGACCCGCCATCTCAACCAGCGTGCCAGCGATGCAAGCCAGCGACTATCTCGACGACCTCTTTGCCTATCTCGACCGATCGCCGACCGCCTACCACGCGGTGGCGAACAGCGCGGCCCTGTTGCGGCGCCACGGTTTCCAGCACCTGCGCGAAGCCGAGCCCTGGGGCAGCCTCGCGCCGGGCGCCTATTACCTCGTCCGCAACGACGCCAGCCTGATCGCCTTCACCCTGAGCCACAGCCCGCAGACCGGCATGCCGCTCCGCATGGCCGGCGCCCACACCGACAGTCCGGGCCTGAAAATCAAACCGGAGCCCCTGCACCTGCGGCATGGCTGCGTGCGGATGGGGGTCGAGGTCTACGGCGGCGCCCTGCTCGCGCCGTGGTTCGACCGGCCGCTGTCCATTGCCGGCCGGGTCAGTTGGAGCGGAAGCGACGGCGTTTTGCGGTGCAGCCTGATCGACTGGCGGCGGCCGGTGGCGATCATCCCCAGCCTGGCCATCCATCTCGACCGCGAGGTCAACGACAAACGGAGCATCAACAGACAGACCGACCTCGTTCCCCTGGCGGCGCTGTCGTCCGACCCCGCGCCGCCGGATTTC
>WQUH01000194.1 GCA_009782165.1 Pseudomonadota bacterium
GGCATCCATGCTCAGCCCGGACAGGAGGGCGCCGGTGAAGACCCCGGCGCTCATCGCCAGGTTGAACACCCCCATCATGGTGCCGTGACCGAAATGGTTGCGCCCCTCCTCCACCGCGTAGGCGCCGAGCACCGGCCAGAGCACGGATTCGCCGACCCCTAGAAACAGATACACGCCGAACATGGCGCCCAGCCCGGCAGCGGTGGGAATCAGCACCAGGGCGGCGCACATGCAGATGACGCCGCAGAGCAGCAGGACCACCTTGTCGAACCGGTCGGCCAGGGCGCCGAACGGGTACTGGAGCACCGCATTCATCAGGGTCCGGCCGGCAATCACCAGGCCGACCTGGGTGCCGCTGCTTCCAGGCCATCCGGCCATCATCACCGGCAGAAAGGCCATGGTCGGCACCATCATCAGCACGGTGGCGAACCGGGCGACGAGAATGCCCATGGTGCGGCGTCGGCGCAGCATCGCGCCGAGGTGCGCCGACAGGCCGGCCGGTGACGGACGATCGACCGGGCAGCAGGAGGGCACGTTGCCCCAGGCCAGCAGAAAAGCGAGGAAACAGAGGCCCGCCATCATGTAGAAGACCGAGGCCATCCCCCAGGTGTCGGCGCAATAGCCGCCGAACACCGGGCCGCCGCCGATGCCGCAGAAGATGGCGATATTGACGATGCCCATGTACCGGCCCTCCTGGCCGGGCGGGGCGAGGAAGCTGGCGTAGGCCATGGCCACCGGCACGATCATCGCCGCGCCGAAGCCCTGAAACAGACGGATCACCACCAGGTGCGGCACAGTGGTGGCCAGGGGCACCAGCAAGCCGACCACACCGTAAATGAACAGCCCGGTCACCAGAAATCCCTTGCGGCCCCAGCGGTCGGAGAGGTTGCCCACCACCGGCTGGCACAGGCCCCGGCTCAGGGAAAAGGCCGCGGTGATCAGGCCCAGGGCAAACCCGGAGGCCCCCAGTTGCGTCGCCAGGACCGGCAGCACCGGGATGATGATGCCGACCCCCAGCAGGGCGATGAAGACCGCGAGAACCACAGTGACGAGGATGCGATTGAACATGGGCGGCGCGGCGCCGGATGACGGCCGGAGAATAACGAAAAACAAAAAAGCCAGGAACCGGTTCGCTGACCCGTTGTCCACGGGCCGGTCGCCCTGGCCCCCTCTTCATACCATCCGATCAGGAGAATGCAAGCCGTTCATACCGGCGAGGGTGGAGCAATGCTGAGCGTGTCCCTTGCGGGCGCGCTGACATGCCACAGCTTTTCTGTTGCGCGCTGGCAAAGCATCCTGCCATTTTTTTTGTTTATTGGCGTGGCAGGCTTGTGGTAGTCTCGAAACGTATCCATAAAGTAGCTAAAAAAACCGCACCAATACAATCACGGCGCCGGCGTGCGCATTGCGCGACAACGGCAAGACCATCCTTCAAATCGAACACCATCCCGGCTACATCAAGGAGACCAGCGACCGCGTATTGTGCATGGAAGGCGGAAATTTGCGGGAGGAGGCGTGCTGAAAATGGAAACTGTCACATTGACGCAGGTTGAGGGCAAGCTCATAACTGTCAGAGGCCAAAGCGTTCTGCTCGACAGCGATGTCGCCGCGTTGTATGCGGTAGAAACGCGCGAGGTCAACCAAGCCATTCAAAGGAATCCCGACAAATTT
Source organism: Pseudomonadota bacterium (assembly GCA_009782165.1). Classification (GTDB taxonomy): domain Bacteria; phylum Desulfobacterota; class Desulfobulbia; order Desulfobulbales; family Desulfobulbaceae; genus Desulfobulbus. Next base: position 1,672 of record WQUH01000194.1, read on the forward strand.
CCCGAAGGGTACATTCTCCAACTGGACAAAATGGAATGGCAGGGCTTGAAGTCAAACGTTTTGATTTCAAGCAGGAAAAAGGGGGAGATCACAAATTGTGATCTCCTCACCGAGAAGAGTCGGGGAAAAGAGGAGATCAAAAATTTTGATCTCCTCAGCGGGAAGAAATATGCCAATGTACCTCCCAAAGCCTTCACAGAAAAGGGCCTGTACATGCTGGCCACCATCTTGAAGGGCAAACGGGCGGTACAGACCACCATTGCCATTGTCGAGACCTTTGCCAAAATCCGCGAACTGGCGCGTACAGTGGCCCAGCTTGCCGAAACCAAGGAACAATTCAAGCAACAGTCCCTCATGCAAAAAAGCGGTGAAATCATGGCCGACATCTTGGGCGAGGACATGAAAACAACCGACACCGAGACCAGCATTGAACTCAACCTTGCCGTCTTGAAGTTCAAACACACCGTCAAGAGAAAGCCTGAATGAAGCCGGCGAGGAAGAAGCCGACACCCAAAGGCCCCCCGAAGAAGACCACTGTTGAAGGGCCGTAGTGGTCCGTCAAGCGGCTAGCGGGACCGTGCCTTTCGATCCCGCTGGCCGCCTGGTTTATTCTGCGTCCTCTTCTTCAGCGTCAAAGGCAGAGTCTGGCATATTTTCGTACTTGAAAGATTTTTGCGCCTTTTCGTTCACATACAGCCGCATCACATCCGGCCGCGTGTAGTGGCCCGCCACGTCAAAGTCGAACTTGGCTTCCTGGATCTGGCCCAGGTCAAGCTCCGCGTAGGCTATGCCTTCCTCGTCCCAAAGGGGACCGCTCACGTATTCGCCGAAGGGATTGATGATGGCGCTGCCGCCCCGGTGCAGTACGTCGGGTTGGTTGGCTAACTCCTCATAGCATTGCAGATCGGTAGGGTAGGCGCTCTTGGGCAGGAACTGGTTGCAGGTCATGACAAAGCAGTGGCTTTCGAGCGCGATGTGGCGCATGGATATCTGCCAACTGTCGCGGGCGTCGAAGGTGGGGGCAAGATAAATATCCAGGCCCTTGCCGTACATGGCGGCACGGAGCAGAGGCATGTAGTTTTCCCAGCAGATCACTGCGCCGATCTTGCCGAAGGGGGTTTTGAAGACAGGCAGGGTGCTGCCGTCGCCAGAGCCCCAAATGAGCCGTTCGGCAGCGGTGGGTACGAGCTTGCGGTGCTTGCCCATCACCCTGCCGTTGGGACCGATGAACAGTGCGGTACAGTAGACGGTGGAGGTGTTTTCCTCCTTTTCGATGACCCCGGTGACCACATAGGAGCCCACCTTGGCGGCCGCCGCGCCCAGGGCATCGGTCTCCGGCCCGGGAATGCAGATGGCGTTTTCGTAGTAGCGCCGGAAATCCTTGCGACCTTCAGGGGTACGGATGCCGACCCGCACGCCCAAGTGCATGCCCTTGGGATAGCCGCCAATAAAAGCCTCCGGGAAAAGCATCAGTTTCGCGCCGTTGGCCCCGGCCTTTTCAATCAGCTCGCACGCTTTTTTTACGGTGCCGGGGGTGTCAAACATGCAGGGCGTAGCTTGAACAACAGCCACTTTCACGCTTTGTTCCTTCATGGTCACGGCCTCCTTTGTTTTCGCGTTTTTTTCTTTCAAGGGTGATCGTCCTCGCAGCGACGCCTCTCGAAGATGCAGGCGGGACGCCTGCGCTCCCATGTCAGACCGCCGTGCCCCGATTCCATACGGCGCACGCCCGGCAGGGCGGAAAAAGCATCAGTGCAATCGGTGGCGCATTGGCAATGAATGGATTCCGCGTCCTGCGACTACGCGCAGGATGACACGCTTCGCTCCGCGCAGAATGACTTTTCCTTTATATAACGGCCTGCGCTTATGTTCGCGGCAATGAAGGCAAAAAACGCGACCCGTATCCGGAGGGCAAAGCCTCCGCCGACGCCTCAGATATACTTCCGGTACACCGGCTCGAACATCAGCGCCTGGACGGTGGCGGCCAGATCATCCGGCCTGGGCTGCGTTGCCAGACCATTGGCATAGGCTATCTCGGCCACCGCCATCGCCACATCGAGCGACACCTGCCGGATGCGGGTCAAGGGCGGATACACCCGGCCGTCGCGCAGATCCTCGTCGGACACGCATCCGGACACGATCTTGGCGGCGGCGAGAAACATCTCGTCGGTGACCCGCGTCGCGCCGCTGGCCATGACGCCCAGGCCGATACCGGGAAAGATGTAGACGTTGTTGCCCTGGGACGGAATGAAGGTGCGGTTGTGGGTGACCACTGGGCCAAAGGGGCTGCCGCTGGCGAAAATGGCCCGCCCGTCGGTCCAGGTAAAGGCATCCTCGGCGCCGCACTCGGATTTCGAGGTCGGGTTGGACAGGG
>WQUH01000195.1 GCA_009782165.1 Pseudomonadota bacterium
GCGAAGGCCAGCAGCACCAGCAGCGAGAACAGCAGAAAACCGAACAGCAATCCGGCGCCGAACAGCATGAAGACAATCAGCCTCGCGCGAAACAGGATCGGGTGCTGTTCGAGAAACCTTTCCTGAGCCTGAACCTCGCTCAAGGCGATGGGTGTGGAACGATCTGAGTCTGACATGGCGGATAATCCGGCAAAATGGGTTGCAAACACAGTGGGCGACGGCCCTCTATACCGAAAACAGGAGCGGGAACGCTCCACATTTTTAAACCGGCATTACAGCGCCAGACCCGAATAGCGCTGCACCCGGCGCTGCACGATGTGGTGCAGCAGCGCCTGGCGGCAGAACAGGGTGAGGTGTGTTCTGGCCCTGGTGATGCCGGTGTAGAGCAGTTCCCTGCTGAGGATCGGCGCATCCTCCTGGGGCAGCATGCACAGAACCCGGTCGAATTCCGATCCCTGCGCCTTGTGGATGGTGAGGCCATAGGCGGTCTGCCAGGCGGGCAGGCGGGCAAGCGCCACCGGCCTGAGTCCGCTGTCCGGCTGGGAGAACCAGGCATGGAGCGCGCCGTGGCGGTCGGGCCACAGGATGCCGGTGTCGCCGTTGAACAGGCCCAGATCGTAGTCGTTGCGCAGGATGAGCAGCGGCATGCCCCGGTAGAGCCGGTCGTTGCCGGCAATGCGGCCATTGCGCCGGAACAGGGTCTCGGTCAGCCGGTTGATCCCCTCGACCCCGGCCGGACCTTCGCGCAGGGCGCAGAGGATGCGGCAGCGGCCGAGTTCGTCCAGGGCGCGGCCGGGATCGCCGGCAGTGAACAGGGGCAGGAAATGGCCTTCGATCCACTGTCGCAGCCAGCCAGCCGCCTCGGGGCCGGCGGCCTCCTCGACATGCACATCCGGGGCCTCGGCCTGGAGCGCCGCCGCAAGCAGGGCGGGATCGCCGCTGTTGATCGCCCGGGCAAGCGCGCCGATGCCGGAGGTTTCGCTGAAGCGGCGGCTGGCCCGGAGGATGACCAGGGAGTCGTCCAGCGCGCCGGCCTGGGCGGCGGGCATCTCCGGCAATGGGGCCGGGCCGGTGAGCGGCCGCATCCGCCCGACCAGGTCCGCCGACCAGCGGAGCGTGCCGTCGCCGCAGAGGTCGCCGAACAGGTTGCCGGCCTCCACCGAGGCCAACTGGTCCCGGTCGCCCAACAGGATGACCCGGCAGGCGGGCGGCAGGGCGGCCAGGGTGGCGGCCATCAGCGGCACGTCGATCATCGAGGCCTCGTCTAAGATGAGGAGATCGAGCAGGAGAGGATTGGCGGCATGGTGGCGGAAGCCCGGCTGGTGGTGGCGATAGCCGAGCAGCCGGTGCAGGGTCTGGGCCTGGTCGGGGATGGCCGCGGCCAGATCGGGCGGCAGCGTCGCCCTGGCGGCGCGGATGGATTCCAGCAGGCGGAGCGCCGCCTTGCCGGTGGGCGCGGCCAGGGCCATGCGCAGCGGGTCCGGGCTCAGGGCCGCGAGCAGGGCGAGGATGCGGGCGGCGGTGTGGGTCTTGCCGGTGCCCGGCCCGCCGGAGATGACCACAAAGTGCCGGCACAGGGTCAGGGCTGCCGCGGCCCGCTGCCAATCAACGCTTGCCTCGCCGGCAGGGGCGGGGAAGAGGAGGTCGAGCAGGGCGGCCGCCTCCGGCGGCGGGTCCGGAACCGGCATTGCGGAGCGCAGGCGCAGGGCCTGGGCGATGGTCTCTTCGTCGCGGTACAGGCGGAAGAGAAAGAGCTTGTCGGCCTGGTCGAGCACCAGGGGGCGGGCCTCGCCAGGCTGGCCGACCGCCGGCGAGGCCAGAAGCGCCCGGCGGATGGCGGCCGGGTCGCGAAAGGGCGCGCCGTCCAGACCGGCCTCGCTTAAGAGGCGGGACACCTCGGACAGGGGCAGACAGGTGTGGCCCTGCCCGGTGGTCCAACTGACCAGGGCCGCAAGCATGGGCAGCTCCGGGCAGCGGTCGCCGTCGATCCTGGCCAGGAGGCGGGCCGTCTGGACATCGAGGGGACGGAACAGGCGTCCGGTCTGCGAGGGATGCACAGTGGTGGTCATACGGCGCCCCTTCCCCGGCAGCACTCGTCCAGGGCCGCGATGAGCGTCCGGTCCGGCCGGAAGGCATGGATGCCGGTTCCGGGCGGATGGCTGGGGTGCATGGCCCGGAGAAAAAGATAGGAGACGCCGCCGAAGTGGTGGTCGTAGCGGTATCCCGGCAGCCGCGACCCCAGAAACCGGTGCAGGGCCAGGGTGTAGATCAGGGCCTGGAGCAGGTACTGATGGCTGTCCATGCAGGCCGCCAGGGCATCGGGACCGTAGTGCGCCAGATTCGGGCCGAGAAAGTTCGATTTGTAGTCAACCAGGAAGTAGCGGCCCTGGTGACGGAAGACCAGATCGATGAACCCCTTCATCAGACCGTGCAGGGCGGATGGGCCGCCGGTGAGCGGCCGCAGTCCGGCCCCGGCCAGCAGGGTGTTGAGACGCTGCGGATCGACCTGGTCCAGGGAAAAAAGAAAGCTGAACTCGTTGATCCGGTCGTCCTTGGCCAACTGGCCGAGGGCGCAGGCGCCGGGCAAGGGGACCGCGAGCAGGTCGTCCAGCCAGCCGGCCAGGGCGGATTGCCAGCGCGGGTCGATCCCGGCCTGCTCCAACTGCTGGACGATCAGGGGCTGCTGTTCCCCGGCCGGCCGGCCGCACTCGATCTGTTCGAGCAGGGCGTGGAGGCAGGTGCCCGCCTTCGGACCGCGGGGAAAGGTGAACATGGACCTGAAGTCCTCGGGCATGGCCGCAGCCGGGGCGTCCCATTGGTCCCGGTCCGCCGCCTCGGGCAGGTCGGCGCCCGCATTGAGCTGGGAATAGCTGGTCAGCGACCAGCCGGGGCTGATCCGGCCGTGGAAGGATGCCGGCCGCAATCGCGGCGCATCGGTGGCGGCCGCAAGCCGGCGGCTGCCAAAGTTCTCGGGTTGAGACCGCAGTTCAACCAGCGGTTCTTGCCTGTTCAGCGCTTCCAGGTCGCGGCGCAGGGCGGCATCGTCTTCCGGGCAGCGGCCCTGGTGCAGCAGATGGGCCAGGGCGGCGTGTTCCAGGCCGCTCACCCGGCCCCAGCAGAACAGGCAGCAGGATTTGGCGCGGGTCATGGCCACATAGAGCAGGCGCACCTCCTCGGCCAGCGCCTCATCCGCAGCCCAGCGGCGATGCTCTTCCCGGCCGGCGCCCAGATCGAGGACCAGGCGCAGGCTGTCCCGGTCATGGAAGGCGAGCGGGCCGGCGCTGTCCGGCGACCGGCCGAACCACAGGAAGGGCAGGATCACCACCGGAAATTCCAGGCCCTTGGCCCGGTGGATGGTGAGCACCCGGAGCAGGTGCTCGTCGTCCTCCAGGCGCAGCAGTTGGTTGTCCGCGCCGGTGTCGGGGTGGTCGATCTGGCGGCGCAGCCAGCGCAGCAGGGCGGCCGTGCCGTGGCGGCCGGCCGGGCTGGCCTGGAGCAGTTCGGCCAGATGGAGGTAGTTGGTCAGGCTGCGGCGGCCTCCGTCCCTGGCGGTCAGACGCCCGGTGACCCGCTCCGCGGCGAGCAGATGCTGGAACATGGGCAAAAATCCCTGCTCGACCCAGATCTGCCGGTAGCGGAGCAGATCGGCCAGCCGGCCCTCCCAGTCCTGCTCGTTGGCGGCCAGCCGGCGCAGCTCCTCGCCGCTACAGCCGAACAGGTCGGTCGCCAGCGCGGTGCGGATGCCCACCGGGTCGGCGGGCGCGGTCAGTGCGGCCAGCACCTGGGCCAGAACGTGCGCCTCCGGGGCGGCGAACACCGAGTCCTGACTGGCGGCGGCGCAGTTCAGGCCCCGGCGGCGCAAGCCCTTGCGGATGGCCTCGGCTTCGCGGTTGGTGCGGACCAGGATGGCGATGTCGTCCGGCCGCAGGGGGCGGCCGGCAATGGCGGCGTGGCCCTGCCGGGCCGCGTCCATGAGTTCGACGATGGCATCGGCGCAGAAATCGACCGCGGCCCGGCCTGCCTGCTCCTTGGCAACGG
>WQUH01000196.1 GCA_009782165.1 Pseudomonadota bacterium
GGACGGTTTATTCCGTCTCCAGGGCCTTGGCCCAACCCTTGAGCAGTTTCCAGGATTTGTCCACGTCTTTCTGCGACTGGGCCATCAACTCGTCCGCCATGGTCGGATTGGAGAGCTTCAGCATCCGGTAGCGGTTTTCGTTCATGGCGTAGTCGGCAAAGGTGATGGTCGGTTCCTTGGAATCGATGATCATCGGGTTCTTGCCTTCCGCCTCGAGTGCCGGGTTGTAGCGGAACAGCGACCAGTGACCGCACTCGACCGCCTTCTTCTGCTGCTCCAGACCCATGGCCATGTTGATGCCGTGGTTGATGCAGTGCGCGTAGGCGATGATCAAAGACGGACCGTCATAGGCTTCGGCCTCCTGAATGGCCTTGATGGCCTGCTGCGGATTGGCGCCGATGGCAATGCGGGCGACGTAGACCGTGCCGAAGGTGGAGAAGATCAGGCCCATATTCTTCTTGGGCGCGTTCTTGCCGCCAGCGGCGAACTGGGCCACGGCCGCGCGCGGGGTGGATTTGGACATCTGGCCGCCGGTGTTGGAGTAGACCTCGGTATCCATGACCAGGATGTTGACGTTCTTGCCGGAGGCAAGCACGTGGTCAACGCCGCCGTAGCCGATGTCGTAGGCCCAGCCGTCGCCGCCGATGATCCAGACGGATTTCTTCACCAGATAATCGGCGACATGGGCGAGCCGTTTGGCGATGACATCCGTCTTGCCTTCGAGCGCGGTTTTCAACTGGGCGACCCGGCCCCGCTGGGCTTCGATCTCGGCCTGACTCTGCTGCTGCGCGCTGGTCAGGGCCTCGGCCAGTTTCTTGGCGACCAGCCCTTTCTTGACCGCGGCGCCCAGCAGTTCGACAGCCTGGCTGGCCAGTTTGTCGACGGCCTGACGCATACCCAAGCCGTGTTCGGCGTTATCCTCGAACAGCGAGTTGGACCAGGCCGGACCACGGCCGTCGGCGCGCTGGCAGTACGGGGTGGTGGGCAGGTTGCCGGAATAGATCGAGGAGCAGCCGGTGGCGTTGGAGGCCAGCATCCGGTCGCCGACCAACTGGGTGATCAGCTTGATGTACGGGGTCTCGCCGCAGCCCGCGCAGGCGCCGGAGAACTCGAACAGCGGCCGCTTGAACTGGCTGCCCTTGATGGTGCCGATGTTGATCAGGCTCTCGTCAACCTCCGGCAGCGCCAGGAAGGTCTTCCAGTTCTTCAGGGATGCCTGCTTCACTTCCTCGGTGTTCGTAATCATGGCCAGGGCGCGGTCCTCGGTCTTGCCACCATCGGCGCCCTTCTTGCGGGCCGGGCAGACGCTCATGCAGAGGGTGCAGCCGCAGCAGTCGGAGGTGGACACCTGGATGGTGAACTTCATGTCCTTGAACTCCTTGCCCACCGCATCGGCGATCTTGAAGGAGGCGTCGGCGCCGGCCGCTTTGAGGGCCGCGGGGGTGGCGACCTTCATCCGGATGCAGCCGTGCGGGCAGACCAGCGAGCAGCGGCCGCACTGAATGCAGGTTTCCGCATCCCAGCAGGAGACCTGCACCGCGATGTTGCGTTTTTCCCACTGCGAGGTCGCGGTCGGCCAGCGGCCGTCGTTCGGGAACAGGGAAACCGGGATGTCCTCGCCGTGGCCCGCCATCATCTTGGCGGTGACGGACTTGACGAACTCCGGCGCATCCGCGGCCACGGTCGGCGGCATCTCGTGGCCGGTAACCTTCTTGGGCACCTTGACCTCGACGATGTTCTCGATGGCGCCGTCAACCGCGCCGTAGTTCATTTTGACGACCTTGTCGCCCTTGATGCCGTAGGTCTTCTTGATCGCATTCTTGATCGATTTGATCGCGTCATCCTTGTTGATGACGTTGGAGATGACGAAGAAGGCGGTTTGCATGATCATGTTGATGCGGGCGCCCAGGCCGAGGGCCAGGCCGAGTTTGATCGCGTCGATGATGTAGAACTTGATCTTCTTGTCGATCAGTTGCTTCTGCACCAGGGAGGGCAGGTGGTTCCAGATCTCGTCCTTGGTGAAGGTGGTGGTCAGCAGGAAGATGCCGCCGGGCTCCAGGGCTGCCAGCATGTCGTAGGTGTCCAGGAAGGCCGGGTTGTGGCAGGCGACGAAGTTGGCCTTGTTGATCAGGTACGGGGCGATGATCTGGTTCTTGCCGAAACGCAGGTGCGAAACGGTCATGGAGCCGGACTTCTTGGAGTCGTAGACAAAGTAGCCCTGAGCCGAGTTGTCGGTCTCCTCGCCGATGATCTTGATGGTGTTCTTGTTGGCGCCGACCGTGCCGTCGGAGCCCAGGCCGTAGAACAGGGCGCGGTAGACGTCGGTGCCCTCGATGTTGAAGGACTTGTCGTACTTGAGGCTGGTGAAGGCGAGGTCGTCGTTCGGGCCGACGCAGAATTTTCGCTTCGGCGCCAGGGAGGCCATGTTGTCGAACACGGCCTTGACCATGGCCGGGGTGAACTCGGCGGAGCCCAGACCGTAACGGCCGTTGAGGATGATCGGCACGAACATGGTGGGGTTGGCCTCGGCGGCCTCGGTGACGGCGGTGCGCACGTCGAGATACAGCGGATCGCCGTTGGACCCCGGCTCTTTGGTGCGGTCAAGAACGGTGATGCGCTCGACGGTCGGCGGCAGGGCGTTGACCATGGCGATCGGATCGAACGGCCGGAACAGGCGGACGATGACCAGACCGACTTTCCTGCCTTCGGCAACCAGGTGCTCGACGGTGGAGGCAACGGTCAGGGCGCCGGAACCCATGACGACGACGATGTCGGTGGCGTCCGGGGTGCCGATGTAGTCGAACAGGCGATACTGCCGGCCGGTGAGGGCGGCGAATTTGTCCATGGTGGCCTGGACGATGCCCGGAACCACCTCATAATACTTGTTCACGGTTTCGCGGCCGATGAAGTAGACATCCGGGTTCTGGGCGGTGCCGCCGATGGTGGGCCGGTCCGGAGTCAGGGCGCGGTCGCGGTGGGCGAGGATCAGATCCTCGTCGATCATGGCGCGCATATCGTCGTAGGACAACTGCTCGATCTTCATCACCTCGTGGGAGGTGCGGAAGCCGTCGAAGAAATGCAGGAACGGCACCCGGGATTGCAGGGTGGCCGAGGTGGCGATCAGGGACATATCCTGGGCTTCCTGGACATCCTGGGAGCACAGCATGGCCCAGCCGGTCTGCCGGGCGGCCATGACGTCGCCGTGGTCGCCGAAAATGGACAGACCCTGGCAGGCGATGGAGCGGGCGGTGACGTGGAAGACCGTGGGCAGCAACTCGCCGGCGATCTTGAACATGTTGGGGATCAGCAGGAGAAGACCCTGGGACGCGGTGAAGGTGGTGCACAGGGCGCCGGAGCCCAGGGAGCCGTGGATGGAACCGGCCACGCCGGCCTCGGACTGCATCTGGGAGATGACCGGAATGGAACCCCAGATGTTTTCCTGCTTGGCGTTGGCTTTGGCGTCGGCTTCGGCAGCCATCGGGGAGGATGGCGTAATGGGGTAGATCGTGATGACTTCACTGGTGGCATACGCGACATGCGTACACGCCTGGTTGCCGTCAATGGTGACCATTTTTCGCGACATAAGATCTTTCTCCTTCTTACACGGTGGTTGGTGTTCGCCGACAGGCGGTTGGCTGCCGGAAGCGGTTAAAGACGAACGCTATGACAAGAAAACTCGTGGGGAACTTCACAAAACGCATGTCGAACCCGATCTGGTCTGTCGCGGTTGGATGCGCTTCGTGGGCAAAGGAATGGCAAACGAAATGGTTCAGTTGCAGTGCAGTGGGAGGCGGCGCTCGGAGGTCGTCACGGATGATTCGCTTCCTGTCCGGTTGTCTCAATTTTTCCGCATCGGACCAGAGAAGTCCCCCTCCTCTCGATCACGCGGAAAAACACTCCTTTTCCGGCCAGCCGCAAGGCGGCTGCAACGGGCTGCATGCATGCGACAATGAATTGTGATTCAGTCCGAACAGCACGTTAAACCAAAATAAAGCATTGTGCAATGCTAAACGTTGGCAAAGGTTCATCC
>WQUH01000197.1 GCA_009782165.1 Pseudomonadota bacterium
TAGCTGCCCTTGCCCTCGGCGCGGACATGGCCGATGCCGGGGAAGGGCAGGTGCATCCCGGCCACCAGCGAGCGGCTGGCCGCCATGTCCTGCATGATGGCCTTGCGGGTGGCGATGGCCTGCTTCTGGTCGACATCGAACTCGATGGACACCTCCGGTCGGGCGAACTGCACCGCATGGGCATGGACCAGATCGCCCCAGATCAGCAGCTTCTGCCCAGCCGATTCCACCGCATAGGCGGTATGGCCCGGCGTGTGACCGGGGGCCTTGACCGCCTTGATGCCAGGGACCAGGACCGTGCCGTCGGCGCATGTTTTCCAGTGGCCGATGGCCAGATACGGGGCGGCGGCGTCATGGGCCATCTTGAAAAAGAGGCGCGCCTTTTCAGGGGCCGCGGCGGCGGTCTTTTCGGAGAGCCAATAGTCATGGTCGGCCTGGGAGACCCAGATGGTCGCTTGCGGGAAGAGCGGCTTGCCCTCGCCGTCATTCAATCCCCCGATGTGGTCGCCATGCAGATGGGTGACGACCACGGTATCGACCTGGGCCGGGTCATAGCCGGCGGCCTTCATGTTGGCCAGGACATGCCCCAGGTTCGGGCCGAAGAGTTTGGCCGCGCCCGCATCGACCAGCACCAGGTGTTCGCCGGTGTTGATCAGGTAGGCGTTCACCGCGGTCTGCATCGCGGGGTTGCCGACGAACATCCGGGCCAGCAGGCGATCCAGGTCCGCCGGTTTGGCGTTGTGCAGGAGCTTGGCATCCAGGTGGAGGGCGCCGTCATAGAGGGCGGTGATCTCGAACTGGCCCAACTGCATCCGGTAATAACCGGGCGCCTGGACCTGCGCCTGGGGCGCCTGGGCATGGGCGGCGACAAGAAAACCGAGGAAAAGGGCGGCGGTCAGTGGCAGAATGTGGGGCATGAAGCGCATAATCGTGTCCTCCTGTGCGCGGGATAAAAGGAGACCGGCCAGGGCCGGCTGTGTTCGAAGGGTGCGGGATCGGCGGGCTGAGTCGCGCTTCGGCAGTTTTTTAGTTGTGCCGCTGGGGCGGTGGCGGTCGCCGGCCCCATTCGTGCCCACCTTTTAAAATCTCTTGATCTTCTTTCGTTCTTTTTTTTATAACTGGGCCGGGAAATGCCGGTCAACAGGCTTCGTTGCCGTGAGCGCCGAACCGTGCCCCTGTCTGACCGCCGCCGCGGCGCATCCTGTTTATCGGCGCGAAGATACGGGGTTGCGTTTGCCGCCGCTTTGGCGTTCACTGGAGCAAGGTCTTGCGCATGGGGAATCGCTGATAGTTTGTATACCTATCCTCTCAAGTTATCCACATGAAAATACACCGGGAGGCCGCCCTGGATGCCGGTTCGGGGCGCGCATGGCGGCCAGGCCCTTGGCATGGAGTATGCTTGAACATGGCGTCAACGAAACAACGCGGGCATGTGCCCGGCAAACGGCAAAGAGCGGGTCGATGACCGCGAAGGGAGAGACAGTCATGAAAAAAAATTTTCGTTTCGGGATGATCGCCAAGATCGCCCTGGTCCTTTTCTTCTACATCTCCTCGGTGGCCATCATGGGGCTCCTCGCCTACAAGGATCTCGTGAACATCGGCGAGAAAACCGAGACCCTGGAGCTGGCCTACAACATCCATAACAATATCCTTGAATCGAGAAGATTCGAGAAAAACTACTTTCTCTACGGCAGCGAGGATTCACTCCATGACACCATTGCCATGATCCAGAACACCTCGGAAACCAGCGACGCGATCCTGCATCACGACGATGTGCTGGCCATCGCGCCGAAGCTGAAGGAACTCGGCGCCTCCATGGGGATGTACACGGAAAGAATCCGCGCATTGCTCGCCCTGAAAAAATCAGATGCGGAACAGTACAACCAGGCGGCAGGGGAAATCAGGCAGTACGGCAAAAAGATATCGGAGATGAGCGAAGAGATCGTCAACGACGAGAAAAAGTTCATCCATGCGAAAATCACCCAGTTGCGGGAACAGGTGGTCATCTGGTCGTCCGTGGCCATCGTGATCGGCATCGTCCTCTCCCTTTTGACCGTCAACTTTGTGTTCAAGCCGCTGGCCGCGGTCAAGCGGATCACCAGGGATATTGCCCAGGGCCGGTTCCGGCGGATCGAGGTCATCAACAGCAACGACGAGATCCAGGAGGTCACGGAAGCCTGCAACATCATGGTCCACGAGCTTGAACGCCGCCAGGCCCAGCTCATCCAGGCCGAAAAGCTGTCCTCCCTGGGCACCCTGACCGCCGGGGTGGCCCACCAGTTGAACAACCCGCTCAACAACATCTCGACCTCCTGCCAGATCGTCATCGACGAGTTCGACCGGGGCGACACCGCGCTGTTCAAGCGCATGCTGAACAACATCGAACAGGAAACGCTGCGGGCCCGCGACGTGGTCAAGAGCCTGCTCGAATTCGCCCGTTCCCAGGGCTCGGCCTCCCCGCTCCGCCAGGCCTCGCTGGCCGACGTCGCCCGCAAGGCGGCTCTGCTGGCCAAGAGCCAGGTGCCGTCTGAGATCAGCGTCGTCATCAGCATTCCCGACGACCTGGAGCTGGTCATGGATCCGCAGCGGATCCAGGAGGTCTTCATCAACATGATTATCAACGCGGCCCAGGCCATCGAACGGCAGGGCGAGATCGTCATTGCCGCCACCGTCGATGCCGCGACCCAGGAGGCGGTGATCGAGATCCGCGACACCGGCCACGGCATCCTGGCGGAGAATCTGACCAAGGTCTTCGATCCGTTTTTCACCACCAAGCCGGAGGGGCACGGCACAGGTCTTGGCCTGCCGGTGGTCTACGGGATCATTCAACAGCACCACGGCAATATTACCGTGCAAAGCGCTCCTGGCCGGGGTACATCCTTCTTTATCCGTCTTCCCTGTCCCGGCGGCAACAAACAGTGAGCAAGCGCGATGCCCAAACGCACAATCCTGGTGGTCGACGACGAACCCATTGCCCGCGACAATCTCGCCCATATCATCACCAAGGATGGCCATGCGGTCCTCTTGGCCGCCAACGGCCAGGAGGCTGTGGATCTCCTGCGCAAGGCGGAGGTGGACCTGATCCTGACCGATCTGCGCATGCCGGGCATCGACGGCATGGCGCTCCTGGAGGAAGCCAAGAAGCTGTGGCCCGCCGCCGAGGTGGTGATGATCACCGGCCATGCCAGCGTCGACACCGCGGTCGAGGCCATGCGCAAGGGCGCCTATCACTACGTGATCAAGCCGTTTCAAATCAACGAGTTGCGGGCGATTATCGACAAGGCCCTGGAAAAGAGCCTGCTGCGCCGGGAAATCCAGGCCCTGCGGGAGCAGGTCGACGCCAGCCTGGGCGCCGGGCGGATCGTCGGCCAGAGCCCCAAGATGCAGGCCATGCTGGAGGCCATCACCCAGGTGTCGCAACTGGACTGCAACGTGTTGATCCAGGGGGATACCGGCACCGGCAAGGAACTGGTGGCCCGTACCATCCACGAGCTCAGTCCCCGGGCCAAAAACCGGTTCGTGGCCTTCAACTGCGGCGTCTTCACCGAAGAGCTGATTGCCAGCGAACTGTTCGGCTACGAGCGGGGGGCCTTCACCGGGGCCGGCAAGGCCAAGAAGGGCTTGCTGGAAACGGCGACGGGCGGCACGGTTTTTTTCGACGAGGTGGGCGAACTGCCGCTGTCGATGCAGGTGAAGCTCTTGCGCGTGCTCCAGGAGCGGACCATGATCCGGGTGGGCGGCACCGAGGAGATCGCCGTTGACTTCCGGGTGCTGGCCGCCACCAATAAGGATCTGAAACGCGAGGTCGAGGCCGGCGCCTTCCGCTCCGACCTGTTTTACCGGTTGGACGTGCTGACCATCAACGTGCCCTCCCTGACCGAGCGCAAGGAGGATATCCCCCTCCTGGTCCGCTACTTTTTAGCCAAGCATGTCCGGGCGGGCAGAACGGCGCCGCAGCTTGCGCCCGAGGCGGAACGGCGGCTCTTGTCCTACGACTATCCCGGCAA
>WQUH01000198.1 GCA_009782165.1 Pseudomonadota bacterium
GCAAGGGCATCGGTTGCTTCCTGATCGAGGCCGGCACGCCGGGGCTTGCCATCGGCAAGGAAGAGAAGAAGATGGGCCAGCACGCCTCGGCCACCAACGAACTGATTTTCACCGATTGCCGCGTGCCCGCCTCCGCCCTGATGGGCAAACCCAACGACGGCTTCAGGATTGCCGTGGCCGAGTTGGCCGGCGGGCGGATCGGCATCGGTTCGCTTGGCCTGGGCGTGGGTCTGGCCGCCATGGACTACGCCACCCGCTATGCCAGCGAGCGGGTGCAGTTCAACCAGAAAATAACCAGTTTCCAGGCGATTCAATGGATGATCGCCGATTCCTACACCGAGCTGGAAGCGGCCCGCCTGCTGCTGCTGCACGCCGCCTTTCGCAAAGAGCAGGGACGTCCCTTTGCCAAGGAGGCGTCCATGGCCAAGGTGTTCGCCACCGAGAGCGCCAACCGGGCCTGCTACAATGCCATGCAGATGCTGGGCGGCTACGGCTACACCCAGGACTTCCCGATCGAACGCTATGCCCGCGACGCCCGCGTCACGGCCATTTACGAAGGCACCAGTGAAATCCAACGGCTGATTATCTCCCGGGAGATCCTCCGGGGCATTTCCGCCTGAACAGCAAGGAGGACAACATGAGCACGAGCAAACGCATCACCATGCAACAGGCGGCGGAAATTGTCAGGAACGGCTCCAGCCTGACCTTTTCCGGCTTCACCATCTGGCGGCGGCCCTTTGCCCTCGTCTACGAACTGATCCGCCAGCAGCGCCGCGGCCTGCATCTGATCGAGGTGAACGGCGGGCCCCACTCCGAGTTTCTGGTGGGCGCCGGCTGCGTCGACATCTGGGAATCCTGCTGGATCGGCCACGAGCTGTACGGCAAATACGGCGCCAACCTGTCGCGCCGGGTTTGCAACAAGGAAGTCCTGACCGAAGACTACAGCCATGCGGAGATGATGTTCCGTTTCGCCGCCGCCGCCCAGGGCGCCCCCTACGCGGTCACCCAGACCTCGCTCGGCACCGACATCCACAACCCGGAATACGATATCCTGGGCCGCGCCGGCAAGCGCGACGGCAAGCGGATCGCCAAGCACAAGTACATCTTCGTCGAGGATCCCTTCTTCGATGCCGGACCGCATGTGCTGATCCCGGCGGTGAAGGTCGACGTGGCGATCCTCTGCGTCCAGCAGGTGGGCGAGGAGGGCACGGTCCGGGTGGCCGGCCAGTTGTACTCCGACCCCGAGGCCGCCCGCGCCGCCGACATCACCATCGTCATGGCCGAGGAGATCGTGCCCGAGGAATATCTCCGCCGGGCCGCCGACCAGAACACCATCCCCAGCTTCGAGGTCGATTACGTGCTCGAGTGCCCCTTCGGCGCCCATCCGACCGGCATGTTCGGCCAGTACGATGTCGACGGCAACTTCCTCAAGGACTTCTACGGCCGCACCCGCACCCAGGAGGGCTTCGACGCCTTTGCCGCCGAGTGGATTTACGGACTCGACCATATCGGCTACCTGGAAAAACTCGGCTGGTCGCGCATGCTGAATCTTCGGGCCAACACCGCCCTCAATTACAAACCCCGCAACTAGAAGGGAGGAGACACGATGAGCAACTACGCATCGCCCGAAGAGTACGGCCTGGCGGATCTGCTGTGCTGCGCCGCCTCGCGTGAAGTCCAGGACAATGAAATCGTTTTTGCCGGCACCGGCCTGCCCATGGTGGCCATCATGCTGGCCCAGAAAACCCATGCCCCGAACCTGAAACTGATCTTCGAGGCCGGCACCCTGGACGGCCGGCCGCCGGAACTGCCCACCTCGGTGGGCGACGCCCGCTGCGAGTCCGGCGCCTCGCGTTCCTCCGGCCTGTACGACGCCTTCTCCATCGCCCAGCGCGGCTATGTCGATCTCGGCTACCTCGGCGGCGCGGAAATCGACCAGTTCGGCAACGTCAACACCACCTGCATCGGCAACTATCTGAAACCGGAACTCCGCCTCACCGGCAGCGGCGGCAATCCGGATATCAACTCGTTCGCCAAACGGACGGTGTTCATCATGGTGCACGAGAAGCGCCGTTTCGTCGAACAGGTGAGCTACATCACCAGCCCTGGATGGCGGGTGAAGAAGTGGCCGGGCGGCGAATGGGTGCATCGCCGCGAGCTGTACGGCGCGGCCTTCCGCGGCGGCCCTTCGGCGGTGATCAGCACTGCCGGGGTGTTCCGCTTCGACGAAACCGACGGCCACATGTATCTGGATACCTGCCATCCCGGCAAGACGCCGTCGGAAATCAAGGATCTCTGCCAGTTCGATCTCGACGTTTCCCGGATCACAGGCGAAACCGCGCCGCCGACCAGGGAAGAACTGCATTTCATCCATGATGTCCTCGATCCGGATCAGATCTTCATCCCCAAGGTGAAAAAAGCCTGATCCCATCCCCACAACACAACAGGCCGGCAACCGGGAATCCCGGCTGCCGGCCTGTTTCTGTCTTCAATTGGGCACAAAAAAACGGATGGGAAACCATCCGTTTTTTTTGTGCTGCTTAAGCGAGATGAAAGCCGGGATCAGAAACGATAGCCGACGGCAACGCCCAAGACCCACGGATCGATGTCGACGCTAGCGACTTTGGCGCCGTTCAGTGTAACATCGCCACTCATCTGGATCCAGCGCAGGTCGACCGTCATCAGCCAGTGCTCGTTGAAATTGATATCGACACCGGCATGCGCCGCGAAACCCCAGGAGTTATCGACGTCAATACTATTTCCGGCCAGCGCTCCTTTGGTCTCTTCGCTGTAGATGAAGGCGTAGTTGAGACCGACACCGAGGAAGGGCGAGACCATTTTATCGGGGAAAAAGTGGTACTGCACGCTCAGCGTCGGCGGCAGCACATCGACGGTGGCCACGTTGCCAAGCGTGCTGATGCTGACGTCGTTGCGGAACGGCCAAGCGGCCAGCAGCTCGATGCCGATATTTGGTGTGATCAGATATTCGAACGTGATCGACGGGCGGACGCTGTTGCCAATATCGATACCCAGGGTGGTGCCATCCAAAGTGCCGTTATTGGACTTCGGTTCAACGTCGGCAAGGCCCACCTTGACGACGAATTTGGGATCGGCGGCCTGGACGCCGCCGACGGCTCCCAGTGTCAGGGCGGCAAGAGCAAGAACGAAAATCAACGCTTTCATTTTCATACATTCTCTCCAACAAAGATGGGTTTAACAACGGAACCGCGCCAATCTCGCGATCAGTTTGAACGTGGCGGGAATACCACGATGCGGTCTTGCATTTTTTTTTATACATTTGTTCATTGTAACTTGCAAGTGTTGTCGGAGGATTTTTTCATCCCGGGTTTGTCGTTCGCGTGGATGTGATTGTATTTTCAATTAAACAATGAATCAACGCGGCGAAAATCCATGGCATCGGCGTGGCCAAACCCAAGGTTCCGAGCGGGTCGTCATGTGGCTGCTGTTTGCCGCTCTGTTTGGCTGCTACGGCATATACGATGCCGTGGTCAGTAATCATCCGACCTGGTTTTTTCTGGCCTTTGCGGCTCTGGCGATCGTGATCGCGATCTTTGTGTATTGCCGGGCAAAGGATACGGGGCTCTAAGTATTGGGGCCAATCGCCAGTTGCAGAGAAAAAATAAAAAAAAGGCCGGCAACCGCATACCACGGCTGCCGGCCTGTTGTGTTTCTTTTTTCGTTTTCGGACGATCGCTTTGGCTTGGTTTACCAGCCGCGTGTCAGATAGTCGTGGATGCTGTCCGCGGCCTTGCGTCCCGCTCCCATGGCCAGGATCACGGTGGCGGCGCCGGTGACGATGTCGCCTCCAGCCCAGACGCCCCGCATGGAGGTCTTGCCGGTTGCCGGGTCGGCCTCGATATTGCCGCGCCGATTCAGCTTGATCGCCGGTTCGGAACTGGTCAGCAGCGGGTTGGCCCCGGAGCCGACGGCAATGATGGCCAGATCGCAGTCCATGGTGAAATCCGACCCCGGAATGG
>WQUH01000199.1 GCA_009782165.1 Pseudomonadota bacterium
GGAGAGGATCCGCGCCGGCCGCAGCAGGGGCAGCAGGGCGGCCGCCCTGCCCGCGCCCTGACGGGGCGGGTCGAGGAGGATGAGGTCGAAACGGGCCTCGTCGGCGATCAGGGCTTGCAGGTGGCGGGCCACATCGCCGCCGAGAAAACGGATATCGGTCAGGCCGGCGGCCTGGCTGTTGGTTTGCGCCCAACGGATGCCGGCGGGGTTCTGTTCGACCCCGGTCACCCTCAGACCTGTCAGGGCCAGGGGGATCGAAAAATTGCCCATGCCGCAGTACAGGTCCAGCGCGGTGGCGGGCGCAGGCGTTGGGGGCAGGAGGTCGAGAACCGTCTCGACCAGTCGGCTGTTCTGCGCGCTGTTGACCTGAAAAAAGCAACGGTGGTCCCAGCGGAGATGGTAGCCGAGTCCGCACGGCGCAAAATCCTGACGGCAGGGCGCCGGGGCCGGGGCCGCATCGGGCCGGCTGCCGGAGGAACCCGCTAAAACGGCGGCGGACAGGGGATGCAGCCCGTCGGTCAGGGCGGCCGTCAGGGCGGCCAGTTGCCTCGGCCGCTGGTTGGGGCGCGGCGCGAGCGCCACGGTCACGGTTGCGTCCGCCGGGCTGTGGATCAGTTCGATGGCCGCGATTCCGGCTGCCAGCCGCTCGGGCCAGCCGTGCTCGACCAGCGAGGCGATCGCCAGGTTGATTGGTTCGGTTGCCAGCAGACAGCGTTCGATGGGGACCACGGTGTTGCTGGCAGGGGCGTGGAAGCCGAGCCGGCCCGCGTGGTCGAGGTGCAGCCGCAGCCGGCAGCGGTAGCCGAAGGGCAGCGGCGAGGCCAGGGCGGGCTGGTCCGGCGGCAAGTCCAGGCGGGCCCTGGTCAGGGATTCGCGCAGGATGCGCTGTTTGAGGATGAGTTGCGCCGGATAGGCGGCATGTTGCAGGTCGCAGCCGCCGCAGCGGCCGTAATGGGGGCAGGGCGGCGCGACCCGATCCGGCGACGGCGCGAGAATGCGGACGAGATCCGCCTCCAGGTGGCCCCGGTGGCGTTTGCGCTCCCGGACCAGGACCGTCTCGCCGGGCAGGGTTCCCGGAACCATTGCCGCCATGCCGTCGGACAGTGTCCCCAAGCCGCTGCCTCCGGCAATCACCTTTTTGATCGTCAGCGTATGTTCCATTTGCGCATTCTAACAGTTCGATGGTACTCTGTTCAATCGGCGATTGAGCCGGATGGCTGCGAACAGGATGGGCCAGGGAGGCGGGCCGGACAACGGACAGCCGGACACCGGGGAAGGAGGAAGGCGAAGGCAACATGCAGGCGAAGGTAAAAGTGTTGATTGTCGACGACGAGCGGGTCCACCGTTTCATGCTGCGGTCGCTGTTCGCCGAGTGGGGCTGGGACGCGGCCGAGGCGGACGATGGTTCCACCGCCGTGGCCGCCGTCGAGCAGGGGCCCTTTGACGCCATCCTCATGGATGTCCGCATGACCACCATGGACGGCATGGAGGCCCTGAAGCGGATTCATGCCATCAATCCCGCCATTCCGGTGGTGATCATGACCGCTTTTTCCTCGGTGGATTCCGCGGTGGCGGCCATCAAGCGGGGGGCGCACGACTACCTGACCAAGCCGCTCGACTTCGACCGCCTGCGCACCACCCTGGAGGTGGCCATGGGGCACCGCCAGCGGGAAACCGACCCCCAGGACATCGGCCAGCCGTTTGGCGACGATGGCCGCATCATCGGCAAGTCGGCCCCGATGCAGCAGTTGTGGGAGATGATCGCCCATGTGGCGCCCACCGAGGCCACCGTGCTGATCAACGGCGAGTCGGGCACCGGCAAGGAACTGGTGGCCGCGGCCCTGCACCACAAAAGCCCGCGGCACAAAGGGCCGCTGGTCAAGGTCAACTGCGCGGCTCTGGCCGAAACCCTGCTGGAATCCGAGCTGTTCGGCCATGAGCGCGGGGCCTTCACCGGCGCCGACCGCCGGCGCGAGGGCCGGTTTGTCCAGGCCCAGGGCGGCACGCTCTTTTTAGACGAGATCGGCGAGACCTCGCCGGGCATGCAGGCCAAGCTGCTCCGGGTGCTGCAGGAGCACGAACTGCAACGGGTCGGCGGCCAGGAGACCATCAGGGTGGATGTCCGCATCCTCTGCGCCACCAACCGTGACCTGGAAGAAGAGGTGGCATCGGGCCGCTTCCGCGAAGATCTCTATTACCGCCTCAACGTGGTCGAACTGTGGGTGCCGCCCCTGCGGGAGCGGCATGGCGACATCCCGCTGCTGGCCAACTATTTTTTTCGCAGCTTTGCCGAAAAGAACGGCCGGGCGGTCAGCGGCATCACCCCGGAATGCATGGATGTGCTCAACCGCTACCCCTGGCCGGGCAATGTCCGCGAACTGGAGCACTCGATCGAGCGCGGCGTGATTCTGATGCGCGGCGAATACCTCGATATCGGCACCCTGCCGCAGGCCATCCAGCGCTGGGCCGGCATCAACCCGGCCAAGGAGGTGGAGGAGCCCTCCACCCTGAAAGAGGCGGAAAAGGTGCTGATCCTCAAGACCCTGGAAGAGACCGGCGGCAACCGGAGCGAGGCGGCCCGGCGGCTGCGGATCACCCGCAAGACGCTTTTGAACAAGTTAAAGAGTTACCATATCGCTTGAACCGGACATTTCGCGGTTTCGGCAATGCTTGATTGACGCCGCGCCCGCTTTGTGATAACTTCAAATATTTTCCCGAAGGAACAGCAGGTACAGTCACAACGGCGGTTGCCTGATTTCCTTGACCCAACCAACCGAATCCTGACCAGTAACTTGATATGCGTACAGATATTTTACACATCGGCGCGGGCGAACTGACCTACGAGATCCGCAATATTGTCGCTGTCGGCGAGAAACTCCAGAAGATGGGCGTCCAGATCAACTGGGAGAATATCGGCGACCCGGTCGCCAAGGGCGAGCCGATCCCGGACTGGATGAAGGAGATCGTGGCCGAGGCGGTCCACGAAGACGCCACCTACGCCTACAGCCCGACCAAGGGGCTGCTGGCGGCCAGGGAATTTGTGGCCGCCTGCACCAACAGCTTTGGCGGCACGCAGATCGATGCCGAAGACGTCATTTTCTTCAACGGTCTGGGCGACGCGATTTCCAAGGTGTACGGCTTCCTCAAGCCCACCGCCCGCATCCTCGTGCCCACCCCGAGCTACACCACCCACAGCTCGGCCGAGGCGGCCCACGCCAGCGACCAGCCGGTGACCTACATCCTCGATCCCAACCACCTCTGGTATCCGGACCTCGAGGACATCGAAAACCACATCAAGTACAACCCGGCGGTTGCCGGCATTCTGATCATCAACCCCGACAACCCCACCGGCGCGGTCTATCCGGCGGACGTCATGCGGGCCATTGTCGAGATCTGCGAGAAAAACGACCTGTTCATCATCTGTGACGAGATCTACCAGAACATGACCTACAACGGCACGGTCTCGGCGCCGCTGTGTACGGTGATCGGCAACAAGGTGCCGGCGATCTGCATGCGCGGCATCTCCAAGGAGATGCCCTGGCCGGGAAGCCGCTGCGGCTGGATCGAGGTGTACAACCGCCACCGCGACCCCATGTTCGCCACCTACGTCCAGTCGATCTTGAACGCCAAGATGCTCGAAGTCTGTTCGACCACCCTGCCGCAGACCGTCCTGCCCCGGATCAAAGGGCATCCAAAATACAAAGAGCATCTCCAGAGCCGGATCAAACGGTATGAGCGCTATTCCAACCTGGCCTACGACATCCTGAAAAACGTCAAAGGGCTTTTGGTCAACCGCAGCAACGGCGCCTTTTACATGAGCGCGGTCTTCGAGGAAGGGGTGCTCAACCACCAGCAGACCCTGCCCATCGCCAACGACGAGGTCCGTGAAACCGTGGAACACCTGGTTTCAGGATCGAGCATCCAGCCGGACAAACGGTTCGTCTA
>WQUH01000200.1 GCA_009782165.1 Pseudomonadota bacterium
ATAACCGTTCCGTTCCCCTCGCCTCATCTCTCAAGCCCAAACCGCGTCACCGCAGCGGCAGCCGAATGGTGAAGGCCGCTCCGCCCTGCGGCCTGTTCTCCACCATGATGGTCCCGCCGAGCCGGTGGACGATGTCGCTGCAGATCGACAGGCCCAGACCGGTCCCCTTGCCGGCCTCCTTGGTGGTGAAGAAGGGATCCCAGATCTTCTCCAGCACATCCGGGCTGATGCCCTGGCCGTTGTCCGCCACCTGTACGCTGATCTCTCTGGCGCCCCTGGACGTGACGACCTCGATTTTACCCTCCGGTCCCACGGCATCGAGCGCGTTTTCGAGCAGGTTCAACAGCACCTGCTGCACCTGGGCCCCATCGGTCCGCAGGGTCGGTAACTCCTCGTCAAGCCGCAGATCAAAGGTGATGTTGTTCGCGTTGGCCTCGCTTTCAAGGAAGGAGATGGTCTCCTGAAGCAGGGCATTGATCTGGACATCGTATTCGGCGGTGATCTTCTTGGAGAAACCGAGCAGGCGATGGGTGATGGTGCCGGCGCGGCTGACGTGCTGCCTGATCTTGCCCACCGATTTCCGGTATTCTTCCAGGTTGACCACCTGCTGCGGGTTTTCTTCCTGCAACAGCTCGTCGATCCAGCCGGCCTGCATCTGGATCAGTTGCAGGGGATTGTTGATCTCATGGGCGATACCGGCAGCCAGTCTGCCGATGTTCGCCATTTTTTCGATGTGGGCCATCTGCTGATCCAGGGCGATCTGTTCCTGGTCGGCCTGCCGGATCCGGCCGACGATGAACCGGCTGATGCCGTAGCTGATCACCAGAAACAGGGCGGCAATCGCCAGTACGCTGAAGGCGATGCGGCTGCGGTACTCGAAGTAACTGCCCATGGAATCGGTGATTTTGGTCTTGACCACCAGCAGCCACATGTTGCCGTTGAGCCATTTGCCGACATAGAGGTATTCCTGGTCCGTGGCGAGTACTGCGCCGGAATGGCGCTGCAGCAGCCCTCTTTCCGTCTCGTTCAGGCTGGCGGCCTTTTGCAGGCTCGGCGTCTGGAACTCGCCGCTGGAGTTGAGGATGAAGGCATCGCCGCCGGGTCCGATCTGGGCGCTGTGCAGCAGTGAATTGAAGATGCCTGAATTGATCGTCGCCCGCAGGACAAAGGTCTTGCGGGGATCGGTCAGGGCGATGACAAAGTGGGGATAGTCGCGGAAACCGCTGAACACATCGCTGACATGGGCGCCGCGGGCCAGCGTCTCCTTGAACCAGGGCGCATCCTGATAGTCCTTGCCCTCTATCTTGTCCTGATACGGGCCGATGTAGGCCATCTGTCTGCCGTTGGTGCCGATGAGTTGCAGATCGACAATGTCTCCCCCCTTGTCGCCCCGGTTGGCGGCCAGAAAAAGTCGATTGAGATTCTCCTGTTGCCGCAACTGGTCGGGCTGATAGAGATTCATCAGGGTCGAGAGGAAGTTGACCTGGTACTGGAGAAAGGTGTTGATCGCGTCGTTGCGGTGCTCCGCCACCTGCCGGGCGGTCACCTCGATATCGTTGATCGACAGTTGCCTGAAGTTGTAGAGCGAGCCCAGGGCGACGATGACGATGGGAATGATGCCGCTGACGAAAAAGCCTGTGGCGAGCAGTCGTTGCAGCCGGGTGTAATCTTTATATTTTTCTCGCATGTTCGTGATGGTGGCGGTGCGGTTTCAGGATTGATGCCCGCTTGGATGGTTTCGACTCTCCGGCTGGAATCGGGATTATTTTTTTCTGTTGCGCAATCGGGCGCCGATGATCAGACCGATGACAATGGACCCGACGATAACAATCAGGAGAATGAGGTGTTGCATGCTGTTCCTCCGCGGTGAACCGTTGTTGGCTCCAGGGCGGCCGCATCATGCGTCGACCGGCGGGGCCGTGAGTTTGTAGTTGCCGGCCGCGAAATTATCCGCCACCCAGGCCACGCTGTCTTCCGTGGTCATCAGCATGTCGAGCTGACGGGTGAAGATCAGCAGCCGGCCCAGGATATCCATCCTGCTTTCGATATAGGATTTGGGATATTTCTGCAGACGGGCATCCACCTTGTCGCCCCTGGCCCTGACCTTGAACCCTTCCTGGTCAAGAATGCGGGCAATGGCCCGGACGCGGCGGTTCTTGCGGACATCGTCGGCCGCGCCGCCCTTGAAGGTGAAGGTGATGTAATTCTTGTTGATCGTGTCGCCGCAATAGGCATCGATCACGCTGTAATGGTACCCGACCCGTGAACTGAAGTTGAGATATTTATCGGCAATGATTGCATAACTGCGATCACCGAACCGGTCGCCGACATGGCCCGGCGACAGGGTCTGTTCCTTGATCACCGACATCAGGCCGGAAAAATTGACCGGCCGCGGATCCAGGCCGTGGACCTCTTTGTCGAGCATGCCCTGCAGCATGGCCAGGAAGGGGACAGAGGCGATCTCGTCGATCTTGACCGCGCCCCATTTGGTTACGGCATCCTCTTTGAGGCCGCTGCCCAGGTCGATCAGGTGGATGTCCATGGGCAGGGCCGCCTCCAGCTTGAGCGACCAGCCGTGGAATTTGGAGGCCAGGTCGCTGATCTTGAACATCTCCCTGTAGGAGTACTCGTGGCAGTAGCGGGCGAGATCGTGCAGGGTGGTGCAGTTCGAGGGGGTAAACTCCGGCGCCTCCGGATTCACCAGATTGAGCGGGATGACGTGGTGGGCGATCCGCTGCAACTGGTCGTAGATCGGTGTGCCCTTCATGTGGGCTTCATCCTTCCTGATCGCGTCCAGCAGCTCGGTGACCGTGCCGGCATAGATCCGGCCGGTGTAGGAATCCACCGTCACCTCCATGCCCGGCGGCATCCGGTCCATCGGCAGTTGGGCGCAGATCAGCGTCGGCACATTGAATTCACGGGCCAGAGCGGCCATGTGGCCGCTGACGCTGCCCGCCTCGACCACGATGGCGCTGCAATGGCGCATGACGATCACATATTCGGGCGAAGAATGGCGGGCGATCAGCACCCCGCCCTCTGGAAAGTCGGCCAGATCCTCCATCGAGTGGACATGCACAACCACGCCCTTGCCCACTCCCTGAGAGACGATTTCGCCGCCATCGACGATCAACTGATAGCCTTTGAGGGGTGCGGCCTTGAGCTGGGCGAACTTTGCGGAATTCTGGATTTTCAGCGGCCGCGACTGGAGGATCAGCAGTTGACCATCCGGCGCCATGGCCCATTCGACATCCTGGGGACATTTGTAGTGCCGCTCCAGGGCAGCGCCATATCCGGCCAGAAGACGGATCTGGTCGTCGTTCAGGCAGGGAGCGTTTTGCAGGTCTTCGGCCACCGGCCGCTCCTCGACGCCGCCGCTGGCGTTCAGCACCAGTTGCACCGGCTTGGGGGCCACGGTTTTTTCCAGCAGAATCCGTTCGGCATCCTTGGTCACCGTATAGACGTCCGGCGTGATCACTCCATCCACGGCATACGGGCCCAGGCCCCAGACCGCGTTGATCAGGATGTGCTCGTTGGTGATGTCATAGGGATGGCGGGTGTAGAGCACGCCGCTGGCTCTGGAGTCGACCATCTTGAGGCAGGCCACGGCCATGGCGAGATTCTCGTCGTACACGCCTTTGGAACTGCGGTAGGAGAGGGAACGGGCGGAAAACAGGCTGGCAATGATCGATTTGTAAGCCTCGCCGATCGCAGACCGGGTAACCCCCAACAGGGTCAGATACTGGCCGGCATAGGAGATGTCGCCGTCTTCGCCCACCGCGCTGCTGCGCATGGCCACCAGGACCGATTGGTCATCCTGCCAGAGTTCGGCGCAGGCTGCGAGGATCTCGTGCTCCAGGCCAGGCGGCAGCGGTTTGGACCGGACCATCGACTGCATGTCCGCACTCAGGTTGTGCAGCAAATCGAACTCGTTGGCGTAGATCAGGTTTTTCTGCTTGGTGATGGCTTCCTCGAGATCGTTGTGCTTGAAAAAATCGTGGAACCCCTTGGTGGTGATGGCGAATCCCTCGGGGACCGGGATGTCGAGGCGGTTTTTGATCTCGCCGAGATTGGCATTCTTGCCGCCGGCCCAATCGGCATCCTTGAGCAGGATGTGCGCGTAGGACATCACCGCCCGGGGGGCCTGCTCGGCCTTGCGTTCCTCGATGATCGTCCTGATCTGGCCGTTGATCTGTTCCAGGGCCGCGTACAGGTCGCGGTGCTTGCCGCCGGACATGACGTTGAGGCTTTTCACCATCTGAAAGGCGTTACGGAGCGATTTGTTGACCTGGCTGGAGACATACGACAGGCCAAACACCGTGTTGCCCTTGAGTTTTTCGTCCATGTCGGACAAGACGGAGAGCAGTTCGGAATTGGCGGCCAGCAGTTCCTTGAACAGGGTGTAGCGGAACCGGAAGAGGGCATTCATCTCCGACGGGTTTCTGGTTTGATCGGCGACGTTCCGGTCGCGGATACTTTTGAAGAGCTGTTTGAGATTATTTAGAATGGTGCTCATGGCATTTTCCTGCGGCTGAGGGCGATCCGGCCCGTGATCCACCAGGACCGTCGCCCAAAATCATCCGAAAAAGAGTACATAAGTGCATATCGTCCGCCCGGTCGCGGCAAGCGGCGGTTTTGCCGGGCAGTCGCGTCCGCTCACAGCAGGGTGTCGATGTCCCTGGTGAGCTTGTTCATGTAATAGTTGACCATTGCGGCGTTGCCCATGATCATGTCGAGCTGACGGGTGTGGAGCGTCAGGTAGCCCAGGATCTTGAGCCGGCCGATCATGTATTCCATATCGTATCCCTCGATGCGGGCATCCAGGTTGTCGCTGTTGATCGTGGCGCGAAAGCCGTAGCGTTCCAGGATCTCGCGGATGAAGTTGACCCGGCCCAGGCAGCGCTCGAAATCGGCGGCCCCGCCCTTGAATTTGAAGCCGAGGTAGTTTTCGCCGGACCGTTCGCTGACCATGGCCTCCATGGTGCAGAAGTGGTACCCGAGCCGCGAACTCAGGGTGCAGTAATTTTTGGAGATCAGGAAGTAATTGCGGTCGGCGTACTTGGACTTGACGCCGGAGACCAGGGCGGTGTTCATGGTCGAGCGGAACATGATCGAGGTCATGCCCTTGCCGTCCATGGCCGGAGGCCCGTCCCAGGGAATGGCGGCAAAGCCCTGCCAGAAGGCCAGCATGGGGATGGAGACAATATCCTCCAGCTTGACGTACTTGCTGTGGATTTCATGGGCGAATCCGTCGTCGAGATTGAGGATCCACCAATTCATCGGCACCCGGTAGTGGAGCTGTTTGCTGGAGCGCTCGGAAAAGCTGTGATCCTTGCCGAAGTTGAACATCTCGACCACCGACTTTTCGTGGATGAACCGGGTGATGTCGTGGAAGGTTTGGCAATTCTGCGGCACGAATTCCCGCGAATCCGGGTCGAGCAGGTTCAGCGGGATGATATGGTGACTGATCTCCTTGAGCGATTCGTACACCGGACTGCCCAGCATCAGCTTGGGTTCCGGCCGGGTCCATTCGAGCAGGGGCGCGATGGCGCCCAGATACACCCTGCCGAGATCGGCGGCAACGGTGACCTCGTCGCCGTTGTGCATCCTGGCCATGGCGCCCTTGACGCCGAAGATGGCCGGGATGCCGAATTCCCGGGCCACGTTGGCCAGGTGGCCGGCAAACCCGCCCTGTTCGGACACCACTGCCGCCGCCCTGGCCACCAGCGGCGCCCAGGTGGGCAGGGCCTGCTCCACCACCAGGATGGCCCCTTCGGGAAACTGGAGAATATCGACCTTCTTGGCCACCCTGAACACCTTGCCGCAGGCCACGCCAGGGCTGGCGTTGATGCCGCCCTCGACGATCAGGGACGAGGCGAAGCGTTCGAGGTCCAGCTCCGCGCCGGGGAGGACGGCCTCCATCTGCTGGAGGGGCCGCGACTGGAGGATGAAGATCTTGCCGTCGCTGTTGATGGCCCACTCGATATCCTGGGGCGTCTCGTAATACTGTTCGATGCGGATCGCGTGATCGGCCAGTTCCTGGATCTGTTCGTCGGAGAGAGACGGCTGGGCCGCGAGCGAGTCGTCGGTCGCGGTACGGGCACAGCCGTCGCCCTCCAGGATGACGACCTTATAATCCTTCTGCTGCACATCCCGCCTGAGGATGGTCAGATCATGGTCGCGGCCGACCACGAACAGGTCGCACAGGTCGTTGCCGTCGACCACCGACTTGGGCAGACCCCAGGTCGAGTTGATGAAGATGGCTTCGTCCTTGGAATCGAGCGGATTGCGGGTATAGATCACGCCGCCGGCCACCGCGTCGACCATGGCCAGAACGCCCACGCACATGGCGATATCCTCGTCGCGGAAGCCGCGGCTGAGCTTGTAGGTTATGGCCTGGACGCTGTACTTGGAGGCGATGACCTGCTTGTAATAGTAGAAGAACTGCGAGAAAGCGACATTCAGCTCGCTGCGGTACTGTCCGGCAAAAGAGCTGTTTTCCGCATCCTCGCCAAAGGCGCTGCTGCGGACCGCCATCTTGATGTCCTGGCCGCCGTTGGCCTCCCTCATCGCGGAATAGGCGTCCACCACCGCCAGATAGATGGCCTCGGGAACCTCGGCGGCCATGATCAACTGGCGGATCTGGGAGCTGACCAGGTCGAGATTGCGGTCCTCGTCGGACCCGGCCACCTGGAACAGGCGGTCGATCTCCCGTTGCAGTCCGTCGGCCTGCATGAACATTTCGTGGGCAGCGGCGGTGATCCCGAAGCCGGCCGGCACGTTCATCTGCAACCTGTTTTTTACGTCGCCCAGATTGGCCATTTTGCCGCCGACCAGATCGGTCATGTCGCTGCTGATCGCATCCAGCGGAATGACCAGCCGGCGGTCTTCGATTTTTTTCCGGGCCCCGAGCAGGGCGTCGATCTGCTTCTTGATGGCGGCGAAACTGTCCTTCAGCGCGGTATATTTTCCCGGCGCGATATTCTCCATGTCGTTGATCATCCGGAACACATTGACCGAGATCGCGGTACACTGCGTCTGCACGAACGACATGCTGAAGGATTCGTTGCCCTGCAAGGCCCGCTCGATGTTGGCCATACCCTCCAGAATCCTGCTGTTGGCGGCAAGCAGCAGCTTGAAGCTGTGATACCGGGATTTGAAGGTCAGCCGCAGGGCTTCCACCTCTTCGGCTTCCAGGGTGGGATCGGCCCCTTCGCGGTTCAGAAAGAAGATTTTTTTCGAGAATGTGGCCAGTTGTTTCAGCATGAAATGCCCTTTTCGGCAACAGTGGCAGAGGAGGCGACGGCACAAACGGGGATCACTGCCCTGCTTCCTGTTGCCGCTTTTCGTTGAGTTTTTTCCGGGTGTAGGCGTCCTCGATTTTGTAGAGGAGTTCGTCGACGTTGATCGGCTTCATCAGATAATCGAAGGTGCCCATCTGCATCATCTCGATGGCATTGTCCACGCTGGTGTTGCCGGTGAGCATGATCACCTCGATCAGCGGATCGATTTCCTTGATGGCGATAAAGGTGTCCGAGCCGTGCATCCCCGGCATCTGCTGATCGAGCACCACCACCTCCGGCGGATCGGTCCTGACGATCTCGACCGCGGCCTCGCCGCTGGCTGCCGCGAGCACGATAAAGCCCCGCACCGATAGCTGGCGGGCCGTGGCCTCGCGGAACACATCCTCGTCGTCAACCAACAATACTTTGAATTCCCGTTGTTTCTTGTCCATGTGCCGTGTCTATTTGTTGTGATGTTTGGTTGTTTTCCGCGCCGGTGCATTGATCGGCAGCAGGATGGTGAATGAGCTGCCTGCCCCTGGAATACTGTTGACCCTGATGGTGCCGCCCAGATATTTGACAATGCTCGCCGCGATGCTCAAGCCCAGGCCGGTGCCCTTGCCGCCGCCCTTGGTGGTGAAGAACGGATTGAAGATCTGCTGCATATTTTCAGGCGGAATGCCCTTGCCGGTGTCGGCGATGGTCACCCAGATCATGCCCTCCTTGGCCTCGGTGGCAATGGTGATTGTTCCCCTGTCAACGATGGCGTCAGCGGCGTTGATCAGAATATTGGCAAACACCTGCCGAAGCGGTTCGGGTTCGGCGAAGATGCGCGGCAGATCGGGAACCAGATGATCGCTCATCTCGATATGTTTGGACTTGAGTTCCACTTTCTTCAGCCGATCCACCACCTCGCCGAGCAGGGCGTTGACATCGCATTCCGCCACACTGGGCACCCGGTTCTTGCCCATGTCCTGCAGTTTGCGGGTAATCCCCTTGGCCCGGTTGGCGGCGGTGTCGATCACCGAGAGTTCTTTGTAAATGGCCTCCGGACTGTGGTCGAGTTCGAACTCCGGGTTGAGCATGTCGCGGATCACGCCGCTGGTGGCCATGATGATCGCCAGGGGATTGTTGATCTCATGGGCTACCCCGGCGGCCAGCTCGCCGATGGCGGCCAGTTTGGAGGCATGCGCCAGCATTTCCTGCAGTTGCTGCCCTTTTTCGGCCATGCGCCGGGCCCGGTCGACCAGCCTTTTGATGGTGAAATAGATCACGGCCGAGATCACCAGGCTGATGACGATCAGGCTGATGGTCAGCACCAGCCTGGTTTTGATCATCCCGGACTGGGCCACGGACACCGGCTGCATGACCAGCAGGGCCCAGAGATGCTCCTTGAGCCAGGCATAGGCCACCAGCATGTTCTGCCCGCCGCGTTCATATTCCTCCACGCCGACAGGGGGAGACGCTGGCGGGATATGGTCGTTGACTCCGGGGAGCTGGCTGTGGCCGGGATCGACAACCTGATAGACCCCCTGATGGTTGATCAGGGTTGATTCCACCTCCTTGCCCTGGTTGATGGACCGGAGGAAAATATAGAATTTGTCCGGGTCGAGGGCGGCGCGCATCACGTAGGTGCGGTTGTCGAACACCTGTTTGATGGCGATGGTGAAGTGGGGGACATTGCGGAAGCCCGTGTAGACATCGCTGATGAGGTAGTTTTGATTTTCCGTCAACAGCTTGCGGTACCAGGGCTCCTTGCTGTAGTCCGTACCGAGCAGCGACGAAAAGGGTCCGGCGTAGGCGATCTGGACGCCCTCGGGATCGAAAAAGCCGATGTCGACAAAGCCGTCGTTGAGACGCTTCAACCCGGTCAGCAAATTCTCCATCTGCGCCTGAGTCGGATTGAGCGAGAATTCCTTGCTGTGGACCAGGTTGTAGAGGTTGACCACCCGTTCCTGAAGGTACAGGTCGATGGTATTTTTCTGGCTTTCCGCCACCGCCGCCAGATTGAGTTTGGCGCTCTCCTTCAGGGTATGGGTGAACTGAAAGTGAAAGTACGCGGAGAGCAGGGCGTTGGGCAGAAGAAATCCCAGAATCAGGCCGAGAATCAGGCGGGTCTGCAGTTGCTTGAAATGATGCCTGATCTGCCGCAGGTTGGCCTGGCTGTCGGCCGGGTCGTAGACATGCTCGGCGGTGGCCGGTTGATGAGGCTGCGCATCGTTGAACAGATGACTGGTATCCCAAACTCTCATCGCGTGTTTTCTGCCTTGTTCATTGAACGAAATGTCAGGCGCAACCGTTTCACAGTATGCCAACCACAAAAGATTGGACAAAAGCGGCGGGAATGAAAAACATGAATATCATCAATACCTTTTTGGACAGGGTGTTTTCAGAAAGACCAAAGGCATAGGCGATCCTGAACGCAAGAACCAGTGAAAAAGGCCAAAACATGCAATGCCTGAGCACTTCCGGCTGATTTTTTATTGAACCCTCATCTATCAATGCGCCAACTCCATAGAGCGATACTGTGACAATAAGACATGCCGAAAGCATCCAGAATATTTTTCCGGGAGTTGGCAAGGAAAAATGTACGCCTGCAATGTGCACGAGAAATCCTTTATGTTTGCGGGAACAAGCCTGACGCCAAAGGCTCAGCGGCGGCAAAGCTGTCCGGGTTGAACGAAGTGTCAGGCTGCCCGTTCGATTGATTTTTTTCGCCCAGGCTGCCAGAAAAACGCCCGTAAAGGAGCTTTGGCATGTGAGGCCTCTTCCGGGTCGTCATGTTCAAAGTGAAGCGTAACACCACCCTTTGTTTGTATTTCCCAGGCGAACCAGTGCGGTGATTTTGCCGGCTCGCCCAATAGTGTTATGCCGCGCTCTTGGGCCAACCGCAAAAATTCACCCATCGTTCTGCCGAAGCGCAGCAAGGCGGAGTCCATCAATTGAAGCGGCCCTCCAACTGGAACGCCGTCACCAGGGGCGTCTGCATGGATCGCGGAGAGCGTTGCAGGAGAATCAAAATGAAATTCAATGGTTCCATAGCAAACGATCACGGGAAAAAGACTGGCGTCCCCTGGTGTATAGGGGGTGAACTCTTTTCCCCTTGCATG
>WQUH01000201.1 GCA_009782165.1 Pseudomonadota bacterium
TGACCCATTTTCACCATATCGAGCAGATAGGCATCGGAACGGTCGAGGTAGAAGGCCAGGGCCTTGGCGAAATTCCGTCCCACCATGCCGTCGACGAACATCTGACTGATTTCACGGTGCCGCTTGAGGACGAGCTGGGAACGGTAGAAGATCAGCCATTCCTCGGCGGACATCGTTGCCACGATCCGCTCCAGGGCCTTGTGCGCCCTGGGCTGGTACATCCAGATATACATCAGGTCCAGGGCATTGACGATGAACACCTTTTCCAGATCGCGGGCCTCTTCGTGGATGGCCGCGATCAGGGCCTTCGGCGACTGTAGCAGATCCAGCGCATCCTCTTCCGGGAACAGCAGGTCCAGGCGGGCATAGGCCGAGAATATCTGGCTGAGCTTCTCCCGGTAGTCGGCCAGCCGGATGCGGATATTGCTCTGCCGGTCGGCCAACCCCTCGATCACCGCGGCCACGCAGTCCGAGGCGAGCTTGGAGATCACCGCGGCCCACTTCTGCAAACCCTCCTCGACCTGCGGCACCTCGGCCCAATGCAACACCCCGGCCAGGCTGTCGTTGAAGAGGATGGCCAGGGGGATGGAGAGGATCGAGCGGAAAAAATTGCCGACGATCGCACTGGGAGGCAGGCCGCGCAGGGTGTTGTGGGTGGAGATGTAGATGCCGTTGGCCAGGGCCATCACCGAATAGAGGATGAGCGGACTGGTGGAGGTGGTGATCCCCAGCGCCCCTTGCAGCAGCAGGGTCTTGACCAGATAATCGAGCAGCGGCACCGAGAAGCCGGTATAGAGGAGCGAATCGGCGATCCGGCTCCAGCTCACCAGGGAATTCCACGGCAGCAGGGGCGAACGCTTGAGTCCGCCGCCGCCGAGGATCGACTGGATGATGTTGCGGGCGCCGGTGATCCCGAACCAGATAACGGCCCCGAAGTACGCCAGCACCCACCAGTCCTTGGTCAGGGCAAAGGTCAGAAAGGCCGGCACGAACCCGGTCGCGATTTTGAGGATGTTGCCCAGGTGCGAGTTGAGATAGCGCAGCGGCGGCCTGCGACCCCTGGCGCGCTTCTGGTCCGGATGCAGATCGAGCGCGGGCAGGTGGCGGATGCCGCCCAGGGTGGCGATGTTGCCGTCGGCTCCGGGATGCACCTCGAACCGGTCCAGACTCCAGTCGCTCCACTTCATCGGGGCCAGGCCGCGCCCCCAGCCGTGCATGTTCCGGCCGAACCTCCGGTACCAGGGAAGGGGAGCCGGGGCTTCTCCCCGCCGGTGGTGATGATGGATCATCCGGGCGCTGACCGGGATGAGTTTGCGCCGCTCTTCCCGGCACTCGCGCATCACCTGGCGCAAGGCCCGCTGCGGCAGGGTTTCCACCACCACCAGGCCCATGCCGTGCTGCTGCTGCGATTGGCCGGTCGAACCCGTGCCGATGCGGGAACCGAGGTAGCGTTTGTTGTACTGGCTGTGGAACGACTCGATATTGATCAGGATAGCGAGCAGGTCGTCCCGGCGCTGATTCATCTCCGCCAGCTCGGCTTGCAGCGGGGCAAGGGTTTCCGGCGCAGCCGTCTGGGCCTCCCCCTCTTTGCACTGTTTTTCCACCCCCAGACGAAGCCGTTCGAAATCCCAGATAATGGCGCGGATCGCCCGTTTCAGGGCGATGACGTTATCCTCGTTCAGGGCTTTCTGCAGGACGTTGATCCGCTGGTAGTTCAGGGCCGGACTGCTGATGTCCACCGCCTCGCCGGCAAAGCCGCTTCCCGTGTTCGAGGCCAGCGCGGTCATGCCATGACCGGCATCCTTGAGGTTGAAGGCCTCGATATGGGTGATCCGTCCCTGGCAGATGTACAGCAGCTCCAGGGTGTCGTGAATCGACAGATTGCTCAGGTTCAGGGTGAAACGCGAGCCCGAATGCATGGAGGCGAGCCGGCTCAGCAGTTCCTGCGGCGGCAGATGCATCAGCGGCGGCTGGCCCTGGTCGTGCGGCACGGTGGGATCGTGCAGGCCGGGATTGCGCAACGGCTGGAGATACTGGTTGATGATCCGTTCGAGATCGAGCAGCTCCATCTTGCGCGCACAGGCGGCCAACAGCTTTTCCCGCGTCTCGCTGTCCTGGGGGTAGGTCTGGTGGATCCGCCGCACCTCGGCGTCGAGCAACGCATGGTACTGATTCTGGATGAATTTGGCGAGATGCAGCAGCGACGGCTGCCCGGCGCCGACGAAACGCAGGAACTGCTCCTGGTTCAGCAACGGACTCTCCACTTCCAGTTGCCGGTCCAGTTGCGGCCGATGGACGCTGTTGAAGACGGTGATCACGTCGAGGACGTACTGCTGCCGGTACAGGGAAACCTGCTTCCCCTGGTCGAGGATCTCTTTGACCGCCTCTTCCTGGAGAAATTGCTTTACGCTGTGACGATCGAAAAACCCCTCCAGTTCCCAGATGAAGCGGACGAACTTCTTGCGGAAACGCGGTGAAAATTCGATGCCGATGCGGACATGGATATCGAGAATCTCCCCGGCCTCGAGCAACTCGTCCGCCACTTCCTGCTCGACATGGTTGTAGTACACCACGGTCAGCTTGCGGATGCCCTTGATCCAGGCATCCATCAGCAGATGGGTGGGCGATTTCCTCCCCTTGGTGTTGGCGTCGTGCACGTGGTCGTCGAAGGCGAACTGGTTCCACTCCTCGGGCATCTCCAGGAGGTGGTACTTGGCCAGTTCCTTGCGCACCAGCCGCGGTCTGCCGGTGTAGACCATGCGGAAATCGTGCGCCAGCTCCAACTGCCGCACGGCATCGCCCTCGTGGCGCACCAGTTCCTTGATGATCTGCATCAGCACCCGGGCGGTGTTCTTGTGGTAGAACGAGGTGGCGGAACTGAAGACTTCGTCGCGCAGGCTGCGCAGGGCGACAATCCGGTCCTGGGCCTTGCCGGCCTCGAGCGAATCGAGCAGGCTGACGATGGCGTAGGCGATCCGCAGGCCGCTGGGGGCGGCCATCTCCTTGATGCCATGGGGATGCATGTAGGGGATCATCAACGAGCTCACCGATTGCGGCCGGGAACGCCGCCTGAGGACATCGTTGACGATGCCGAGCAACTGGTAGTCCTGCTCGTCGAAAAAAAGCCGGGAACGCCGATTCTTCATGGAATCACGCCAGTTAGGGGGAGAGGGAACCTTCGCGCCGCCGTTCAGCTCAACCGTTCCGGCGCCTGGCCGCTGCCGCCACGCTGAGCGCGAACCAGCCGCAGGCCACCAGGATGATGGTGGCGCCGGTGGCGGTCCGTGCCCAGTCTTGCGCCGAGAGCAGCAGACCCGCCACGGCCGAGCTCAGGCTGATGGCCAGGGTCCACCAGAACATCGCGCCCGCCGAGCGGGCAAAATTGCGGGCCGCCGCCGCCGGCACGATCAGCAGGGCCGTGACCAGCAGCACGCCGACCGCCTGGACGGCAAACATGACCAACAGGGCGAGCAGGCCGGCAAAACAGTATTGCAGCCCGGCCACCCGAACCCGGTGCGCCTGGGCCAGGGCCGGATTGAGGCCAATGTACAGCAGCCGGTTGTAGTTTACCGCCTGAAAGATCATCAGCACCGCGAACAGTCCCATGAGCGCGACCACCTGACCGTCGCTGACGGTGAGGATGTCGCCGTAGAGAAAGCGCGGCAGATCGCGGGCAAGCGAGGCGTCCCGGCTGATGATCGCCAGACCGAAGGCGACCATGGCCGAGAAGAAGACCCCGATCACCGTATCCGACGAGAGGCTGGTTCTGCGCTGCATCAGCATGATCGCCAGCCCCACCAGCACCCCGAAGACCGGCATGGTCCCGTTGGGGTCGAGGGCAAGGAGCAGGCCCAGGGCCACGCCGGCAAAGGCGGAATGGCTGATGGCATCGGCAAAGAACGACATGCGGAAATTGATCACCAGAATGCCCATGAC
>WQUH01000202.1 GCA_009782165.1 Pseudomonadota bacterium
ATCAGGGAGGCGCCGCCGCCGGTGCTGATCACCAACCCGGACATGCTCCACCTGGCGATGCTCCCCTATCACGACCGCTGGGCGAGTTTCTGGCGCAATCTGCGCCATGTGGTCATCGACGAGGTCCACACCTACCGGGGCATTTTCGGCTCGCACGTGGCCTGGGTGCTGCGGCGGCTGCAACGGATCTGCCGCCTGTACGGCGCCAGTCCGGTCTTCATCCTCGCCTCGGCCACCATCGGCAACCCCGGCGAACACGCGCGGCTTTTGCTCGATGCGCCGGTCGCCGAGGTGACCCATTCCGGGGCAGGCCATGCCGCCCGCCATGTCCTGCTGCTCAACCCGCTCGATTCGGCGGCCGCCAGCGCCATGCGCCTGCTGGAGGCGGCGATCCGCCGGGGGCTGCGCACCATCGTCTACTGCCAGTCGCGCAAGATGACCGAGCTGATCACCGTGTGGACCAGAAACCGGCTCAAGGAGCGCCAGGGGTTGATCGCCTCGTACCGCTCCGGATTTCTGCCGGAAGAACGGAGGATCATCGAGGAAAAGCTGGCCAGCGGCAGCCTGCTGGGGGTCATTTCCACCTCGGCCCTGGAGTTGGGGATCGATATCGGCCATCTCGACATCTGCATTCTGGTCGGCTATCCCGGCTCGATGATGGCCACCTGGCAGCGGGCGGGCCGGGTCGGGCGGGGCGGCCGGGAATCGCTGGTGGTGTTCATCGGTCACGAGGATGCCCTGGACCAGCATTTCATGCGCAATCCCGAGGATTTTTTCTCCCGGCCGGTGGAACCGGTGACCATGAACCCCGACAATCCCCAGATCGCCGGTCCTCAACTGGTCTGCGCCGCGGCCGAATTGCCGCTCACCGTGGCCGATCCCCTGCTGCAATCCGCCCAGACCGCCGACCTGGTCGCGCAGTTGACCGCCTCCGGCCACCTTGTCCAATCGGCGGACGGCGCCACCTGGTTTTCGCCGCGCACCAATCCCCAACGCCAGGTCAACCTGCGCGGCGGCGGCCTGACCCTGACCATCCGCGAGCTGCCGCACCGGCAGCCGCTGGGCGAGATCGACGGCCACCGCGCCCTGCGGGAATGCCATCCCGGCGCCATCTACCTGCACATGGCCCAGACCTACCACATCGACAGTCTGGATCTGGAGGGCCGGGAAATTCTGGCGACCCCGGTGGCCCCGCCCTACTTCACCCGGGTCCGCGCCGAGAAAACCACCGAGATCGTGGCGGTGCGCCGCAGCCTGAGCCTGGGAGCGGCCCGCATCCATCTCGGCCTCCTGCGCGTGACCGAGCGGATCACCGGCTACCAGAAAATCGCGCAGGGCAGCATGCGCATCCTTGCCCGCATCCCGCTGGAGCTGCCGCCCCAATGCTTCGAGACCGAAGGGTTCTGGATCGAGATCCCCGCCTGGCTGCAACAGGAGATGGAAACGGCCCGCCTCCATTTCATGGGCGGCATCCATGCCATGGAACATGCCCTCATCGGCCTGATCCCGCTCTTTGTCCTGTGCGACCGCAACGACCTGGGCGGCATTGCCCATCCCTGGCATCATCAGGTCGAGGGGCCGGCGGTTTTTGTCTACGACGGCTATGCCGGCGGCATGGGCCTGACCGCGCGGGCCTTCGGCCAAATCTCCCCGCTGCTGGCCCAGACCCGCCGGACCGTCGCCGATTGCCCGTGTGACTTGGGCTGCCCCTCCTGCGTCCATTCGCCGAAGTGCGGTTCCGGCAACCGTCCCATCGACAAACAGGCCTGCCTCGCCCTGCTGGAGCGGCTGACGCAGGACCGGCCGACGGCAAAACAACGCGCGCCGGCCGTCCGAACCGCCAGCCCGGTTTTGCCTGCCGAACCTGTGGACCAGCCATTTCTCCTGCCGGAGAACTACGGCGTCTTTGACGTGGAGACCCAGAAATCGGCGCAGGAGGTGGGCGGCTGGCACCGGGCCGATCTGATGCGGGTCAGCGTGGCCGTGCTCTTCGAGGGGGCCACGAACCGATTCACGGTGTTCACCGAAGACCATATCGGCCAACTGGTCGAACGGCTGCGCCGGCTCGATCTGGTGGTGGGGTTCAACAACAGGCGCTTCGACAACAAGGTGCTGTCGGCCTATACCAGCCACGACCTCGGCCTGCTGCCGTCATTCGACCTTCTGGAAGTGATTGCGGAACGGTTGGGTTATCGTCTCAGCCTGGACAGGGTGGCAACCACCACGCTGGGGATACGCAAGGAGGGGGACGGCCTGGCGGCGCTGCGCTGGTTTGCGCGGGGAGAAATGGACAGGCTGGCGGCCTACTGCCAAAAGGATGTGGAAATAACCCGCGATCTTTTTTTATTCGGGCTCCGGCAGCATCACCTCCTGTTCCGCAACAAGGCGGGACAGGAGGTGCGGCTGCCGGTTGATTTCGCCAAATCGATCCGGACGATTCTGGCGCGGCACAGGGCCACGGTCACGGCCAGACGGAATTTTTATTGATCCAGCCGGTCAGGCTGGCATGCGTCACCTTGATCCAGTCGCCCTTCTGCTCCACTTTCTGCAAGATGACATCCTTGACCCCGGTGCCCACCACCTTTTCCTTGGCGCCCGGACCGCTCAAAATCTTGCACTCCTTGGTCTTGACGATGACCGTGGGGGTCTTGCCCACCAGCGACTCCTGAATGTAGCCCTTGTCGCCTTCGTAGTCGCTGACCTTGAGCCAGGCCCCTTCCCTGCCGATCACCTCGAGGGGATAGCCCAGCGGCAGTTGGAACAGAACCCCGGCATTGGTGCCGGGGGCGGAGCGCAGGTTGACCCCGTCCTTGACCACGCTCACATATTCGGCGGCAACAGCGCCGGTCGCCAGCACAGCCGCAGCCGCCATTGCCATGAACACACCTTTTCCCAGCGATCGAACCATCGTTTTTCTCCTTCTTCTCGGTTTTCCTTTATTTATGCGCAGGCCCGGATGGGCCGGTCAGCAACATGAAAAATTCCTGGTTCCCCTTGGTTCCCAGGACAGGGGATGCAACCACGGCCGCGCAGCGCAGGCCGAGCGTTTCGCCGAACCGCTGAACCAGGGCCAGCGCCTGCTGATGGCGCTCCGGGTCGATGACGACTCCCCCCGGTCCCACCGCCTCGCGCGGCAGTTGGAATTGCGGCTTGACCAGGGCGAAAATGCGGACCACCTCGCCAAAAAGCGGCGGCAAAGGGGCAAGCAGCGGTTCAAGGGAAATAAACGAGGCGTCGATCACGGCAAAATCAAGCGGCTCGGCAATCTGCCCGGCCGTCACCTGGCGGGCATTGGTCCGTTCGAGCACCACCACCCGCTCATCCTGCCGCAGTTTCCAGTCGAGCAGTCCGTAGCCGACGTCGACGCTGTACACCCTGCGCGCCCCATGCTGCAACAGACAGTCGGTGAAACCGCCGGTCGAGCAGCCGATATCGGCGCACACCCAGCCGGCGGGATCGATCCCGGCGGCCCGCAGCGCGCCGTCGAGTTTTTCGCCTCCCCGGCTGACGAATCTGCGCCGGTCGCCCCTGAGCGAGAGCCTGCTGTCCTCGGCCACCGGCTGGCCGCTCTTGTCGCAGATCCGGGTGTCGACCAGCACCAGACCCGCGCCGATCAACCTTCGCGCCGCATCCAGATCGGCCGCCAATCCCCTGGCAACCAGCAGAACATCGAGCC
Source organism: Pseudomonadota bacterium (assembly GCA_009782165.1). Classification (GTDB taxonomy): domain Bacteria; phylum Desulfobacterota; class Desulfobulbia; order Desulfobulbales; family Desulfobulbaceae; genus Desulfobulbus. The sequence goes on from WQUH01000202.1 coordinate 3,677, forward strand.
GCTGTTTTTTGGGCTTCGCCGATGCCAATTTTTTTTATTATTTACAGCTTGCCGAGCCGCTCCTTGGCCTGGGCCGCCTCGGAACTGCCGCTGTAGTCGTTGATCAGCTTCTTGTAGATGATCTTGGCGGTCTCGTGATCGGTCAGCTTCTCGAAGGACATGCCCTGCTTGAGCAGGGCGCCCGGCGCCAGGGCATCCTTGCCGTGGTTGGAAATCACCTTCTGGTAGTCGAGGATGGCAAGGTCGT
>WQUH01000203.1 GCA_009782165.1 Pseudomonadota bacterium
TCGTCGGCCATCAGACCGATCAGCCGGTCGGTGCCGCCCTCGAAGGTATAGACCCCCCGGTTCATGAAGTTGGAGAAGACGATGCCGTAGGTGATGGCCGGCTCATCCAGGGTGGAACCGTTGGCGTAGGTGATCGGTTCCATCAGCAGGCGATGGACGTCGCCGCGGCCGGGAAAAAACCGGTCGAACAGCTCCCGGGTGGTCAGCCGCTGGTCGTCGTAGAAGTTCATCCCGCCGACAGTGGCGAAAAACTCGCTGACCACCTCCCTGGCTATCCCGAAGCGATCCTGCAGGATCCGGATGAAATCCTCCTTGCTGAAGGTGGTGCGCAGGGAGAATTGGGGGTTGTCGAAGACGATGTTCTTCAACTGGACAATGGCATCGCGGATGGCCTTGCCCCAGTACTTCTTGCAGGTTTTGACCATGCCGTAGGGAAAGCCGTGCAGCGAGACGTCGAAGATATGGCCGCCGCGCTTGAACCAGGTGGCAAGCCCCCCGAGCTGGACGTGGTGTTCCAGCAGCAGGACCGTATGCCCGGCCGCGGCCAGCCGGTTGGCGCAGGTCAGGCCGCCCAGACCCGAGCCGACCACGATGGCGTCATAGTGAGACCGCACCTGATCCAGTGGCGTGTACTGCATCGCACCCCGTTTTGTGGAAAAACATGAAATCAGCGCGTTCCGGCGCGCCATGCGCAACGGCCCGGCGCGGCCGCAGGACTACCGGAGAACGTGCTGGTTGACAATGGTGACCCCGCTCAACATCGCCCCCACGATGCCGAGATAGCCCTGGTCGGTGCCGGCGATGAACAGGTTGGTCCACGGCGTTACGCCATCCCTGAGCTTGATCCCGCTGCCATAGACCGCGCCCTGGGCCTTGCGGGTGAACCGCTCGATCGTCACCGGCGTGAAGCTGTCCTGATATACAATGGATGGACGATAATTCCCAACGATTTCCTCGCTGGCGGCGATGGCGGCCTGGGTCCACCGCTCCTTGACCGGACCGTAGTCTTCGGCGGCAAGCCCGCGCCACAGAGGATAGCTGGCCGCATTGGTCACCCGGATCTGGACCGCATCCTCCGGCGGCAGCCCGGAAAAATTGCCGGGAAAGCAGATCACCCCCCACGAGGTGTCGAGGTAGTCCTCGGGACGCCGGTAGTCGAAGCGGGGGCCGTGGTGATAAAACACGATGGTCTGATCCGGGATGAGCGCCGGCGCGGCGGCGCGGGGGACGAACGAGATGGTTTCCATGAAGCTCATTCTGCCGGCGTATCGGTCGCGGTCGCCCGCCCAACCGGCAAGCCGCATGGTTTCCGGCAGACCGGCCGTGGACAGGACCGTGTCGGCGGCCACCACCTCGCCGCTTTCCAGACGCGCGCCCACCACCCGGTCGCCATCGGTCTCGATGGCCGCCACCGGGCAACGGCAGCGCAACTCGCCGCCGAACTCGCGAAATTGCCGCGCCAGGAGGTCGAGAAATTCGCGCATGGTCCCGCCGGGCCGGAAGAATCCCTCTTCGAAGATGGCCCGGAACATGATCACAAACTGCCCCAGATCCATGTCATGCTCTTCGGCGTTGCCGTAGATCATCAGCGGCAGAAGCAGCATATCCGCCAGCAGCGGATGGCGCAGGTGCTGGTCGAGGAATTGCCGGGTAGACCGCCAGGGAGCGGCGGCAAAGGGGTCACAGGCCGCGATTGCCGACCTGAGCCGCCGGAACCGGTCGATTGCTTCGGGAAACTCGCGGGCGATCTCCTCTTCCAGCAGCGCGATTTCGTTGGTAAAGCGCAGCGAGCGCCCGGCAAAGCGGATCTCCGAGCCGAGCTGCTCGTGGACCGCAAACCGCTGGCGGGAAAGATGCAGTTGCCGGAACAGGCGGTTGAGCGGGGCCTGCTTGACGCCGGGCGGGGCAAAATTGGTCATGGCGTGCAGCCCTGTTTCCAGAAGACGCCCCTGACGCAGATAGTAGGAATTGAGGCCGCCGGGACGGTGGTGCTGTTCGAGGATCAGGGTGTTGAGGCCGAAGCGGGCGGCCCGGATGCCGGCCGCGATTCCCGACAAACCGCCTCCGATGATGAGAAGCTGATACGCGGCCATGGGGCGGGTGCAAGCGATGGAAGCGATGGGGAAACCCGCCGGCCGCCGTCAGCCCCGGCGGGAGGAATCAAACCGTTTGCAGCTTGGGTTCCAGATAGTTGATGCAACTGGTCAGGGTGGCGAGCTGCGGATATTCCTCCTCTGGAATTTGCAGCTTGTAGCGCTTGCGCAGCTCCATGACGATGTCGAGAAAATCCATGGAGTCGAGTTCCAGTTGGTCCCGCAGGGGGGCATCGGCATCGAGGCCGGCAAAATCGGCCTCTTCGTCAATATCGGCTATGATCTCAAGGAGAACGTCCTTGATCTCGTCACGGCTCATGCTTCGGTCCCTCGATAAAAAAAATAACAGATACGCAATACATGCGGTCAGGAGCAAATCAGAGAGAATAGCACAACTCCCTTTAATCCGCCACAAATCTCTCGACAATCACCACGGAATTGATCCCCACCATCCCGAACGAATTGTTGAGGATGGCGTCCACCCGGTCCAACCGCCGGGGGATGTTGGCCACCAGACCGGGCAGATGGCACTCCGGGTCGAGGTTGTCCAGGTTGATGGTGGGATGGACCAGACGATCGGCAAAGGCGGGCAGATTGCCGGCCAGTTCGAGCACGCCGGCGGCGCCCATGGCATGGCCGATGCTCGACTTGGTGTTGTTCACCCAGGTGTTGGCGCAACCGGCGAAGGTCTCGCGCAGGGCGTTGCACTCCTCGATGTCGCCCTGTCTGGTCCCGGTGGCGTGGGTGTTGACGATGGTGATGTCTTCCGGCCGCAGGCCCGCGCGGGCAAGGGCCATCTCCATGCACTGCCGCTGCCGGGGACCGTAGGGCAGGACGAAATCCCGCGCATCCGAATTCATGGCATACCCGGTCAGTTCTCCATAGATGGCGGCGCCGCGCCGCACAGCCCGGTCCAGCCGTTCCAGGGTGAAGACGCAGCCGCCTTCCGAAATGACGATGCCGTTGCGGTCGCGGTCAAAGGGGCGGCTCGCTTTGGTTGGATCCTGGTGTTCCGCCAGGGCGCCCTGGGCCCGGAAGGAGGCGAAGATGCCGAACGAGCCGACGCACTCCGAGATGCCGCCGCACAGCGCCAGGTCGACCTCGCCCAGGCGGAGCATCTGCATCCCCTGAATCAGGGCGGCATTGCCGGCGGCGCAGGCGGCGCCGATGGAGTAGTGCGGTCCGGTGATGCCGAGATTCATGGTGATCTCGCCGGCCGGGTTGTTCAGGACTGTGCGGGGATTGTGGTGGTGGGTCCAGTAGTTGACGTCATAGCCGTACTGGCTGATATTATAGACTTCGTTCTCCGTTTCCACCGTGCCGTGCTCGGTCAGGCCGATATACACGCCGGTGGCGGCGCGGTCGTAGGCGGCAAAATCGATGCCCGCATCGATCAGGGCCTCGTTGGCGCAGTACACGCCGATGCAGCCGGCGCGGGTTCCCCGGCTGTTTTCCCGTTTCTTGCGGTACCGGGTCTCGGCAAACCGGCAGATGCCGGCCGGATGCACGCCCATGTAGCGCAGGTCGATGGTGGAGATGCCACTGGTTCCGGCGAGGAGATTGGCGCGGAACTCCGCCAGATTGGCCGATCCGGGCGCGGTCAGGCCCACGCCGGTGATGACGATTCGTTGCTGATCTGAGAGGTGCGGCATGAGAGACGGCGCGTTCAGACGCGGGCCAGGCCCCTGATGATGCTGACCACGCTGCCGATGGCCTCGGCAAGCTTGTCGGGCATGGGACCGCCGGCCTGGGCCATATCGGCCCGGCCGCCGCCCTTGCCGCCAACGATCGTCGCCACCTGGCTGACCAGATCCCCGGCCTTGACCCG